>JBAPPP010000109.1:0-10083 GCA_049280175.1 Rhodanobacter sp. | reverse complement strand
GTTGTAGTAGTCGGTCACGGCACTGTAGTAGCCGCTCTGGCCCTGGAACTCATCAGGCAGTGTCGGAGCCTTGAAAGCCGTACCGTACGAACCACGCAGCAGCAGAATGTCGCCCAGCGGACGGAATTCGAAGCCGGCGTTGTAGGTCGCTTTGCTCACCGTACCGTCAGCGACGTTATAACTATCGTAGCGGCCAGAGGCATCTACTTTCAGCATCGAGAACAGCGGCGCGCTGAACTCAAGCGTACCGGCATAGCGCGAACGGTGGCCCGCACCTGACACGTCGGTGAAGTCATAAGTCTCGCCATCGAGCGTGCGCGCGTCAGGAACGTAGTCCCAACCCTGATTGCCACCTTCGATCACTGCCGCCAGGCCGGCGTCGCCACCGGGCAGCGAGAACAGCGATGCATCGGTAACCTGGCCACGGAGCATGTTGTCCCAGGTCTTGGCGTACGACGTGGTGTAACCGGTGAAGCCCTTGAACGCCGAGTTGGGAACTGGCGAGAAGAATGCCGTGTAGTTTGGCTCGTAGGTGTTGAAACCGGCACCATACGGATCAGGCCCGAGGCTCGGACCAAGCACCGCGTTGTCGAAGTAGTTATTGATCGCAGTGGTAAAACGCTGGAACGTGCGCTCGATCAAATGATCTTCGGAATGGTTGAATGTCAGGTCATAGTCCCAGTTCGACTGACCGAACGTACCTTTGGCACCCAGGGTGACCAGGAAGGAGTTTTCGACGTTGTTATCCAGGATGTTCTGGTAACCGCCGGCCTCCTCCGGAGTGAATGCATGCTGCGCGAGGACGAAGTCACCACCGTTGAGGCGGGGATCGTAGTAGATCGGGCTTTGCCAGAACAGGAAGTTGGAGCCTGGTGAAAATTGCTGCTGGTCGTAGTTGTACAGGAAGTTGCCGTAAAGCTGCACGTCGCTATTGAGATCGTACGTGGCGTGCGTGTAAAGATTCGCCGAATTTTCTTTGTTGGTTTCAGTGGCGTAACCAGCGCTGTTTTGCGAGCCGCAATAGTGGCCGTCGTTCGCGCGCGTCTGATATTGCTCGGTACCGTTGTACTGACTGGAAACAGCCCCGCATCCAACACCCGGATTCAATACATTCGGGTCGTAGTACGCATTCGACAAACTTGTTTCGCTCAGCACCAGGTAGTCGCGCGACGCCGTGGGGGGTGTGGTGCCCTGAGTGAAGTACTGTCTGGTAAGGCTACGATCAAAACCCCAGATCGGCTCAATGTCTTCGACCTGGATGCCCGCAATAATGTTGAGGTTGCCGAAGGTGAAGCCATCAGCCGCGTAGAGGCGCCGATCGGCACCACCACCATCGGAATGCCAGCCGAAGCGCGCATCGACGACAGGAGCGTCAATGGTTTTTTTCAGGATGATGTTGATAACACCGGCAATGGCGTCCGAACCGTAAAGCGAGGATTGGCCGCCCGGCAAAATGTCGATGTGATCGACCATCTCGATCGGAATGCTGGTCAGGCTATTGAACGCTTCGCTGCCGTTGTACAACGCAGGGAAGTCGCCCATCGGCAGACCGTCGATAAGGTACTTCGTGTAGCTGGGATCGAGGCCAAAGAAGCTGAGCGTTTTCGCGCTCTGGGTAAAGCCACCCGAGCTGTTCGAGCCCTGCACGCTGCCGGTCGCGAACGTACCTTGCTGCAGCGCATCGGCGACGGTCGCAAAGCCACGGTCTTTCAACTGCTGAGCCGTGATCGTGATCACCGGCTTGCTCGTTTCGACCTCAATCTGCGGAATCAGCGAACCGGTAACCGTGATGGCGTCCAGTTTCTTCGCTTTCTTCACGTCAGTGGTCGTGGTCGTTGTCGTTGTCGTGGTGTCCTGCGTAGAGCTGCCCTGAGTGGACTGGGCATCTTGGGGTGCGGCAAGCGCACTCCCCGTATAGGCGTCTGCGCAACCAAACGCCAAGGCCACCAACACGGCAACCGCCAGCTTCGATTTCAACATGCTTATTCCCCTGCCGTTTTATTGGTCATTGAAAGGCACAATCCTCCCCAGGATGGTGCAGATGTCTCAAGGTCTGAACTTGCGCCCCTACGCGCGATGATCGATCCGCTTCCCCCGAATCGACCCGACCAGCTCCCTCAGCTTTTCGATATTTACCATGGTCATATTATTTACACAATCAAATCGTCCCTGAAGGTTGCGCTTAATCTCAAAGTGCCCAGCGCGACCAAAGCCTTGCCGAATCTGCCGCCTGGGCTTTCGGCTTGCATTTGATGGGAGACGTAGTAGATCAATAATGTCATGACTGATATGGCAGAACTCCATACCCGGCTCACCACCGCTTTTGACCGGCGGGCCTGGCAGCGGGCGCAACAGCTGGCTGAACACCTGCTGCTACTCGAACCCGGTCACGCCGGGGTGCACTACCTTGCCGGCATGGCCACCCTGGAACTGCAGCAAATGCCTGCAGCTCTGGAGTATCTACGCAAGGCGGTCGTGCTGGATCCCACGCGGGTCGACTTCATGGTGCAATTTGCGAAAGCGCTCACTCTCGCCAACCGGAATCGCGATGCAAAGGTAGTTGCCGATCGGGCAATGACTTTGTCGCCGGTCGATCCAAAGATACTGGACACGTTGGGGGCGATCTACACACAGGTCGGCGACTACGCTTCTGCGGTCATCGTATTCCGCCAGGCGGTGACGCTTGCGCCACACCACGCGGCTTATCGCTACAACCTCGCTACAGCATTGCTATCAGCTGGCGCACTCGCTGCCTCTGAGGCCGAAATCGAGGCCTGCCTGGCATTGGATCCCCACTACTGGCGAGCCCATCTGAGCTTGGCGCAGTTGCGTCGGCAGACACCAGCCAACAATCATGTGGCGCGGCTGCAAGCGCAGTTGTCGCAGAATGCGGCGGATACCCCTGCGCTGGTTTGCCTGCATATGGCGCTGGCCAAGGAATATGAAGATCTCGCCGATTATCCAAACGCGTTCGAGCACCTCGTACGTGGCAAAACGGCAGGCGCGAACCGCGACTACTCGATCCGACAGGACGAGGCGTTGTTTGCAGCCATTGCGGAAACCTTCCCGCAGCCGCGTGCACCGGCGGCAGGCTGCCCGAGTGAAGAGCCCATCTTCATCATCGGCATGCCGCGCACCGGCACCACCCTGGCGGAACGCATCATTTCCAGCCATCCCGGGGTTCATTCCGCTGGCGAGCTGAGGAACTTCGCGATGTCGCTCAAGCATCTCTCGGGCAGCCGGACTCCGGCACTGATCGATGCCGGGACCGTCGCCAGGGCAGGCAACGTCGACTGGAAGCAGTTGGGCGAAATCTATCTTGCCAGCACCCGACCCGGCACCGCTCACAAACCGCGCTTCATCGACAAGCTGCCGCACAACTTTCTGTATGCGGGGTTCATCGCCAACGCGTTCCCGAATGCAAAGATCATCTGCCTGCGGCGCGATCCGATGGATACCTGCCTCAGTAATTTCCGCCAGCTTTTCCCGCCGAAATCGCCTTACTTCGACTACTCATTCAATCTGTTAGATACGGGCAGGTACTACGTTCTGTTTGATCGCCTGATGGCGCATTGGCAGCGCATGTTTGCGGGACGCATCCTGCAGGTGCAGTACGAAACTCTGGTGGATCACCAGGAGTCCAGTTCACGTCAGTTGCTGGAATTCTGCGGCCTGCCATGGCACGACGACTGCCTGCGTTTCGAGAAGAACCCGAATCCGGTCGCCACCGCGAGCGTGGTGCAAGTGCGCGAGCCCATTTACCGAAGCGCGCTGCAGCGCTGGAAGAAATACGAACCGCAACTGAGCGAGCTGCACGAACTGCTACGCGAGGCCGGCATCCCGCTCGATTCGTGAACACCCGCCGCTCGCCGATCCGCGGCGCAGCGGCCAACCCTGATACGAAGTAGCCCTCGGCTTGCAGCCCATGCACGGGCACACTCAGATCAGCTTCTCGTACTCCAGCTCACTCTTGAGATACGCGTAATAGATCGGCGCAGCGATCATGCCGGGCAGGCCAAATGTCGCTTCCATCACCAGCATGGCGACCAGCAGTTCCCAGGCACGCGCATTGATCTGCATGCCGACGATGCGAGCGTTAAGGAAGTACTCGAGCTTGTGGATGACGATCAGGAAGCCGAGTGCGGCGATACCCACACCAAGCGATACCGATAGCGCGGCGATAGTGACGGCAGTATTGGATACCAGGTTGCCCACCACCGGCAGCAGACCGACGATGAAGGTCAGCACCACCAGCGTCTTGGACAACGGCACGTGGATGCCCATCAGCGGCAGCACACCGAGCAGGAAGATCGCGGTGAACAGCGTATTGATCAACGAGATCTTGATTTGCGCAAACACGATGTTGCGAAACGCCGCGGCCAGTTGTTTGCAGCGCAGACTCAGCGCCGCCGCCAGCGGCCCGACCTGATGAGCGGGCCGGGTGCTGTCGCTGAGCGCGACGAGCGCGCCCAGTACCAGTCCGATGATGATGTGCACGAACACCCGCACGGCGACCTTGCCGGCCAGTTGCAGGGTCAGGGCGTGCTTGCGGGCCTGATCAAGCGCAGCCTCGCGCAAGTCAGCGACACTGTCCGGCAGGTGGTCGACCAGTGCTGACGGCAATTGCTGGCGGGCCTTTTCCACCAACGGCATCAGCTGCTGTTGCCACAGCAGTTCGGGGTTGCCGATTTCATTGCGGAAGAAACTGATCGCTCCGAGGATCAGCAGGATCAGCAAGCCCACCACGACCACGCCCAATGCAGCCACCACCAGCACCCGCGCCCGCCCACCGGAGATGCGCTGACCCAGCAGCGGTGCGATCGCATGTACCAGTTCATGCACCAGCAAACCGGCCAGCAACGCCGACACCAGGTGCAAGCCGAGTATCAGCAGCAGCGCCACGGCGGCCAGCAGATAACTTGCACGGCGGATGGCGGGCGATGGCTCGCGCGAAACGACCGACGGAGAATCCATGCGGAGCGGAACCAGGTGAATGCGGGCCATCAGTCTGTCAGCAGCCCGCCGTGGCTGCCAGCCCCACAAGAGCCTGTTCATGGCTTTCCCGTTGTCCGCGGCGGGAAGGCCACGAGCAAGCTCTAAAGGTGCTGTCATAAAATCCGGCTATCGTCATCATCTTTGAGCCCAAGGAATCCCGCATGTCATTTCGCCTGCCCGCGACCCTGGTCGCATTCGCCCTGCTGGCGAGCTGCGCAACCGCACCTCATCCATCCGCCCAGCCGGCAAGCGCCGGGCAAGCTGCGGCAGCGCCAGCGCCGGCCGCCAATGACAACTTGAATGCCGTGGCATGGAGCCAGACCGCGATCGAACACGACCTGATTTATCTGCAGACCTATCGTGACGCCGAATCGCAGCTGCTCGGCGCATTGCACGACAGCCATTGGGACGCGTTGGGCAAGGCGGATCGAATCGCTCCGCTTGCGCATCTGAAGCCAGCGGTGATCCTGGATATCGATGAGACCGCGCTGGATAACTCGCCGTATCAGGCACGCCTGGTGAAGAGCGGCGGCGAATTCAACGAAGCCGACTGGGCGGCATGGTGCAAAGAGGGCCAGGCCCGCGCGCTGCCTGGTGCGGTCGAATTCACCCGCTTCGCCGCCAGCCATGGCATCGCGGTGATCTACATCTCCAACCGCGCCAAGGATCTGGACGAGGCCACCGTGGCGAACCTGAGCAAGGCGGGGTTCCCGGTAAGCGGTCCGGAAGCGTTCCTCGGTCTGGGCACGATACTCAACGGCTGCGATCAGGTCGGTAGCGAAAAAGGCTGTCGGCGCCAGCTGGTCGGACAGCACTACCGCGTATTGATGCAGTTCGGTGACCAGCTAGGCGATTTCATTGACGTGAATGCCAACACGCCAGCTGGCCGCCGCGCGGCTGTCGCGGACTATCTGCCGTGGATCGGCACGCGCTGGTTTGTGCTGCCTAACCCGACCTACGGGTCGTGGGAGCCGGCGCTGTTCAACAACGACTGGAGCGCTCCCCGCGAGCAGCGTCGGCAACAGAAAATCGATGCGCTGCGCTATCAGTAAGCTCCGGATAAAGGCATAAACTTATCAAAATCAATAAGATGCTAAACAAAATAAAGGTATTGCCTTAGATTTAACGAACAAGTAATATTTGTTCTGCCAACACCTGCTGACCAACGAATTTTGCAGGCAAGGCCATTTCCCTTCCGGCTCTGCCGGATTTCCCCGTGAGGCTCCATGCCCGCGGGGTTTTCTTTTTGTGGCTCCGCGTAGCCTGCCGGCGGCTCTTGTTGTGTGCCACCGCGCCACTTACCCTGCCCCGCTATGGCGCCGCATCGGCGCCACATCCCGCGATTATCCACAGCGAGCCTCTGCATGCGCCTGCCAGCCCTTCGTTTCTCCTTGCTGCCGCTGTTTGTCGCGCTGGTATTGACCGCCTGCCATGGCAAGGACGAGGCCTCCAAGCCAGGCGGCAGCACGCCAGAGGCCGCGGTGCAGGTTTCCGTCGAGCTGCTCAAGGCAGGTGATTTCAACGGGCTCTGGAAGCACGCGCTGCCGCCGGCCGATTACGCCACGATGCGTACTGACTGGACGCAGCTCCAGCAGAATCCGCAGCCCATCACCGCCGAGGACCGCGCCAGGTTCAATCAGTCGATGCAGGAGCTCACCGCTCCGGACGCCGAGAACAAGCTGTACGCCGAACTCCAGCCGAAGCTGACTGCCATGCAACAGCAGTACAAGGATCAGTTGCCCGTGTTGATCAGCGTCGGCGTGGCGTTGTTGAAAAGCGGCGTCACCCAGAACAAGACACTGACCGGCGAACAGAAGACCCAGGCGAATGCCGTGCTCGACGCGCTCACTCCGTGGGCGCAGCAGACGCCATGGTTCGATCAGGCCAAGGCGAAACAGGCGGTCGGCATCGCCGTGGCGACCGCGCGCAAGCTCGACCTGAAAACCCCCGAGCAACTGCGCACGATGGATTTCGACACCACGATGACGAAGTACTCACTGGGCTTCGCCGGCGCCCGGCAATTGCTGGGGATCTACGGCCTGTCGGTGGACGACACACTCAATTCGATCAAGGTCACGCCGATCGAGCGCACGCCGCTTGAGAGCAGCACCGGCCACGCTCGCGTGAAGATCGACTACACCCTGCTTGGCAAGCCGCTGTCGACCGAGTCGAAGCTGGTGCAGCAGGACGGTCGTTGGTATGACGAGGACATGCTGAACAATGTGCGCGAATCGCACCGGCGACTGGGTGAACAGCACGGTCAGCCGTCCAGCGGCACCAGTGCTCCGGCTGCGACCAGCACCGTGCCTGCTAAAGACTGAACGTCCCAGCCGTTAGAATAGACGGATGCAGAATATTTCCAGCGCCGACTCCACCCCCCGCCAGCGTGCTCCCTGGTGGTTCAACCTGGCCGGGCAGCTGCTGCAGCCCTGGTTGCGTATTCGTCGCGATCCGGCGGAACCGGCCGCGTTGCTGCGCGCTGGCGTGCCAGTTTGCTATGTGATCGAGCGCGACGGTTTTTCCGATGCGCTGATCCTGCAGCGCGCCTGTCGCGAGGCCGGCCTGCCCAACCCGATGCAGCCGCTGTCAGGCACCCGCCGCAAGCGCTCGGTGTTTGCGTTGGCGCGCCGCGATGGCTGGGTGTTCGGGCGCAACCGCAAGCGCACACCCAACGAACCGCTGCGACAACTGGTGCGCTCGCTGGAAGGCATGCCGGAACGCGACGTCCAGCTGGTGCCCGTGTCGATCTACGTCGGCCGCGCGCCTAGCCGCGACAGTGGCTGGTTCCGCGTGCTGTTCTCGGAAAACTGGGTGATGGTCGGCCGCTTCCGCCGGCTGTTGGCGATGCTGTTGAATGGGCGCGACACCGTGGTGCACTTTTCCGCGCCAGTGTCGTTGCGCAGTGCGCTGGACGAGGCTGGCGACGTTGCGCCGGAGCGCTTCACGCGCAAGATCGCGCGCGTCCTGCGCACCCACTTTCACCGTATCCGCGCGGCCGTCATCGGGCCGGACCTGTCGCACCGACGCACCGTGGTCGATGCGGTATTGAATGCCGAACCCGTGCGCGCCGCGATCGCCGCCAGTGCCGCGAAGGAAAAAATCAGTCACGCCAAGGCATGGCGCAAAGCGCACAAGCTGGTGCTGGAAATTGCCGCCGACTATTCGCATCCGGTAGTGCGCTCGGTATCGTTTCTGCTGGGTAATTTCTGGAACAAGCTGTACGACGGCATCGCCATGCATCATTTCGACAAGGCCCGCGCCGCCGCGCCCGGCTTCGAAGTGGTCTACGTGCCCTGCCATCGCAGTCATGCCGATTACCTGCTGCTCAGCTACCAGCTGCACGTATCCGGCGTCGTGGTGCCGCACATTGCCGCCGGGGTGAATCTGAATCTGCCGGGCATCGGGCCGATCCTGCGCCGCGGCGGCGCGTTCTTCCTGCGTCGCAGCTTCAAGGGCAATGCGCTGTATTCGGTGGTGTTCAACGAGTACGTCGCGCAGCTGATCGACCGTGGCGTGCCGATGGAATACTTCATCGAAGGCGGCCGCTCGCGCACCGGCCGACTGCTGGCGCCGCGCGCCGGCATGCTGGTGATGACGGTGCGCGCGTTCCTGCGTGCGCCACGCCGGCCGGTGCTGTTCCAGCCGGTGTACATCGGCTACGAAAAGCTGGTGGAGGGCAACTCATACGCGGGCGAGCTCAGCGGCCAGCCGAAGGAGAAGGAATCGCTGTTCGGCCTGCTGCGCGGATTGATGAAGGTGCTGCGCCAGCGCTACGGTCACGTCGCACTGAACTTCGGCGAGCCGATCGAGCTGAATCCACTGCTGGATGCAGCCTGCGCCGATTGGCGCATTGAAAGCGCCGATCCCGAAGCCAAACCGGAGTGGCTGAACAGCGTCACCGACCGCCTGGCCGAGCAGATCCAGATCAACGTCAACCGCGCCGCCGACGTCAATCCGATCAACCTGCTGGCGCTCGCCCTGCTCGCCACGCCCAAGCACGCGATGGCTGAAAGCGACCTGCTGGCGCAGCTCTCCCTGAGCAAGGCACTGCTTGAAGAGCTGCCGTATTCCGACCGTGTCACGCTGACCCCGATGAACCCGGCCGCGATCATCGCCTATGGCGAGCAGATGGGCTGGGTCCAGCGCGTGCAGCATCCACTGGGCGACGTGCTGACCACCAGCGGCGAACAGGCCGTGCTGCTCAGTTATTTTCGCAACAACGTATTGCACCTCACCGCGACCGCGGCATGGGTCGCCTGCTGCTTCCTCAACAACCGGCGCATGTCGCGTGCATCGGTGCTGCGGCTCGGCCGCATCATTTACCCGTTCATCCAGGGCGAACTGTTCCTGCCATGGGATGGCGAAGGCTTCTGCGTACAGCTGCAGGCGACCATCGATTTCTTCGTGCGCCGCGGCCTGCTCGAATCCACCGGCGACGGCCGCGTGCTCGAACGCGGCGCAGGCCAGGAAGACAGCGCGTTCCAGCTCAAGGTAATCGCGCGGAGCCTGATCCAGGCGTTCGAGCGCTACTACATCACCATCGCTGCGCTGGCCAAGAACGGCCCGCACATGCTGACCGGCGCCGAGCTCGAAAACGCCTGCACGCTCACTGCGCAACGGCTGAGCCTGCTCAACGAACTGTCCGCACCGGAGTTCTTCGACAAGGCCCTGTTCCGCGGCTTCATCCAGAAGCTGCGCGAGCGCCGCGTGGTGTGGACCGACGAAGCCGGCAAGCTCGATTACGACAGCGCACTGGAAGGCATGGTCAACGACGCGCGATTGATCCTTTCACGCGAGGTGCGTCATTCGATTCTCAAGATCACCCCCGGTGGCAATGAGAAGGAGATGGCCGTCACTGAGGTGTCGGAAGTTGAGGCGGACAGAAAGTCAGAGCCGACCACCGGCCAGCTATTCGGCAACGTACCGGCCGATGCTTCCAGCGCGGATCTCCACCAGCGACATGTCGAGACCGAACATCAGACGCACGCGCATGTCGATGCGACACCAGCCGACGACGACGACGCATCACCGCGCGGCTAGACAGGCCACGAGGTGCACGCCCCAGGACGTCGGCACCACACCAGCTGC
>JBAPPP010000108.1:0-7249 GCA_049280175.1 Rhodanobacter sp. | reverse complement strand
AAGAGCGACCCCACCCCAACCCTCCCCTGCAAGCAGGGGAGGGAGCACCCAGCCGCGGCGAGCCCTAGGCCGCACGCACCGCACAGTCGTATGCTGACCATCTTCATGGCAGGAAACGGCGCATGAGCATCGCCATCAAGCGAGTCTATGAACCGGCCGCAAAGGCGGACGGCTATCGGGTGCTGATCGATCGGCTGTGGCCACGCGGACTGAAGAAAGAGTCCGTGCAGCTGGATCTGTGGGTGAAGGAGCTGGCACCGTCGACAGCATTGCGCCAGTGGTTCGGCCACGATCCCGTGCGCTGGGACGGTTTCCGCCACCGCTACGCGACCGAGCTGGATGCCCTCACCGAGCACTGGCGTCCATTGGCCGAGCGCGCGGCGCGACATACGGTCACCCTGCTCTACGGTGCGCGCGATGAGGAGCACAACAACGCGCTGGCGCTGAAAACTTATCTGGACAACTGGTTGCGCACGCACGGCCCGCGCTAACCGAGGCATCGAAAGCGCCCACCACGGATGACCCGCTCAGGGTCGCTGCAGCGGCGTTCTGGATTTAGACCAGCTGGCCAACGCCTCGCGCGCCTGCTCGCGGCCGCGCTCGATCAGTTCGCTGGCGCGATAGAACTCGTAGGCGCTGGCGACGTTGCGCGGCAGCTGGATCAACAGGTCCGGCTCGTACGCGGCAAGTCGCAGGCGCGACAGGTTTGCCTGCATCAGATCCATCGACTGGTTGAGCAGGTCCCACGCGCCGGGTTCGCGCGGCTTGCCTTCACTGCTCGGTAGCAGTCGGCCGATGAATCCGCCAATGCGCTGGGTCAAACCGGTCTCTTCGGTCGAGTCGTCTTCAGTGACGACGGCTGGCGTCATCTGCGCCACACCATCCATGCTGACCGCAAACAGATAGTCGGCCGGGTCGCGAATCAGTGGCGTCACCGGCACCGGATTGAGCAACGCACCATCCACCAGTCGGCGGCCGTCGATCGTATGCGGCCGAAACACGGTGGGTATCGCGATCGAGGCGCGGATCGCGTCGAACAGCGAGCCGCGGGTAAGCCATACCTCGCGTTCGCGATCGAGGTCGGTGGCGACCGCGGTAAACGCGAGCGGCAGCTCCTCGATACGGACGTCACCGATCAGCTCGCGCAACGTGCCGATAATCCGCTCGCCCTTGATCAGTCCGCCGCCGGAAAACGTCCAGTCGAGCAGCTTGAACACATCGAACCTGGCCAGCGTGATAGCCCAGTCGCGATACACGTCGAGCTTCCCCATCGCATACACGCCCCCGATCAACGCACCCATCGAGGTACCGGCGATCGAGACGATCTGATACCCCTGCGCCTCGATTTCCTCGATCGCGCCAATATGCGCGAGACCCTTGGCGCCGCCGGCTCCGAGTGCCAGTGCGACGGTGGGTTTGCGCGGTGCGTCCGCATTCGCCGGTGCGGTGCGGGGGTCGACGATATCGTTGCGGGTCATCAATGCGTCAGCTTCATGCCAACGGCGGCTGGTAACCGCTCAGCGCCAGCTGCAGCAGGATCTTCATCTCTTCGCGCAGAGAGAGCGGCGCGACGATCTCTGCGTCTGGGCCGTACTTGAGTACGTCCATCAGCAGCTCCTTGGAATTGGAGTAGGGCACTTTCAGTTCATAGCGGCCATCGGGCAGCCATTCGCCCTTCTGCTGCGAATGCCAATGCTCATCGGCAACCCAGCGCGCAGCGTGCGGCGAGAAGCGGATGGTGGCCCACGCCTTCGGCTTGCCGGCGAAGATGCCGTAGCTGGAGGCCAGCAGTTCGTTGAGGTCGGTCTCGGACACGTCGCTGGCGGCCAGTTCCAGTGCCTGTGGTTCCACGATGCGGTCGACCGCAAAACTGCGCAGCGCCTCGCGATCGTGATCCCACACGTCCAGATACCAGTTGTCGCGGTAATGCGTCAGCCGCTGCGGCGACACGGTGCGCCGGCTGTCGGCATTGGTGGTGCGTGCGCGATAGCGGAAACGCAATTGCTTGCGCTCCAGCACAGCGCCGGCAACGACGCGGAACACCTGCTGGTCAAGCTTGCGCTCGCCCCAGGGAATCACCCGGATGCGCTCGATCGGCAGCGCCTTGCCGCTGCCCTGGTCGGACAGCAGCGTCTCGATGCGTGCCTTGAACGGCGCCAGCGCCCCCGCCAGCACGCCGGGGCCCGAGCGGCTGATCAGCTCGTTCAGCGCCAGCAGCGCGGCCAGCTCGTCGGAGGTCAGCCACAGGCCTGGCAGCTCGAAACGCTGGCCTTCGCCCACTTCATAGCGAAACGCAGCCTGCTCGCCACCGGCGCTTTCAATGGGGGCGCCCAGCGCATCGCGCAAAAACGCGACATCGCGATACAGCGTGGCGCGTGAGCACTCCAGTTCGCTGAGCAGGCGTGACAGCGGAATCGGGTAATGCGCCGACTTCAGCAGGCGGTGCAGGGTCAGTATGCGTTCGTAGCGATCCATGTGGCTCGTCAGGGCATAGGGGTGGGGTTTGAGCATTGTGCAGCATGGTGGGCCGCCCATGGTGGCCATCAGCCGACCGATCGAGGACGGCGCAGACCAGTTTCAGCCGTGCGGCCTCATCGTGAAGTGATGAAGCTGCCGTGGACAGCATCCGCCCCTTTGGACCCCCATTCCCGCTGACAAATGATGGCCGACAGGCCCCTTAAACAGGGCTGGAAGCCGCATCAGACAGCCATTGCGAGGCGTTGCTGCGCTGCACCGTTCATTTTGAGTTCAAGCCGCCCCGTTAAGGTGGCGCCTCACTAATTTTTTAACAAATGGACTGCCCGATGAAAAAGACCATGATCGCCGGCTTGCTGTTGGCCGCCTTCGCGAGCTTTGCCGCGCAGGCACAGGAAGCACCACCGCAGCCCTCGACGCTACCCTCGACCACCGATGCGCCCAGTGGCAAGGCTGCCAACGACGGCGGCTGGACCGGCTCGGGCGAACTGGGCTTTGCCTCGACCACCGGCAATTCGCGTACGCAGAACATCAACGCGAAGCTGAACTTCAACCAGGAAACCGACCAGTGGAAGAACAACGCCTTCCTGACTGAGTTGCGTGCCAAGAGCGAATCGAAAGTCGTCGACTCGTCCGGCAATACGATCAATAGCTTCGACGAAACCGCCAACGACTTCACCACTGGCGCCTCGGCTGGCTACAAGCTCGATCCGCGTAGCTACATCGTCGGTGCCGTGCGTTACGACCACAACGATTTCGGCGCCCAGCTGTGGCAGGGCGTGGTGTCGATCGGCTATGGCTACATCGCCCTGAAGGACGATCGCAACGAGCTGTCGTTCGAAGTCGGCCCCGGTTACATGCGCTTCCGACCAGCCGCTACCGACGTGCTGATCGACGGCAACGAAGTACCGCAGCAGACGCAGGTGGAGAACCAGGCCGTGGCGCGTGGTCTGATCAGCTACAAGTTGCGGATCACCGACAACACCTCGTTCGATAACACCTTCCTGATGGAAGCGGGTTCGAAAGACACCTATCTGCAGAACGATGCCGGTATCGCGGTCAGCATGACCAAGAAACTTGCGCTGAAGCTGGGTTTCCAGATACGCCACAACAGCAGCGTGCTGCCGGGTATCAAGCAGAACGATACGCTGACGACCACCAATCTCGCCTACAGCTTCTAAGCTCCAGTCAGGGTTATGCAGTTCACGCCGCAAACCTTGCCAGAGTAACGAGCAACGAAACCCTGTCGCTGATGCGGCAGGGTTTTTCTCGTTGTGGCGCGCGTGTCAGTGCCCGAGCAGCGCGCCAGCGCCCTGCTCCAGCAAGGAGGCTGCGACCTGCTGACCCAGCGCGACGGCGTGATCGCTGGCGCTGCTGCCGCTGGCATGCAGCAATCGGCCGCTGACCACATCGCCGACCATGCCGCTCAAATGCAGGCCGTGTTCGCCGAGTACGCACCACGCACCGACCGGCACCGTACAACTGCCGCCGAGTGCCTGATTCATCGCCCGCTCGGCGCTGATGGTGAGCCGGGTGTCGGCGTCGTCCAGCGCAGCCAGCAGCTCCAATACAACAGGCTGGTCATCACGCGCCTCGATCGCGATGGCTCCCTGACCCGGTGCGGGCAGCCAGTTCGGTGCGGCCAGTCGGGCCCGAATGCGCGAAGCGAGGCCGAGGCGTTCCAGCCCGGCGCAGGCAAGCACGATCGCGTCGTAGTGATCGGCATCGAGCTTGCCCAGCCGGGTACCGACATTGCCACGCAGATCGAGCAGAACCAGATCCGGCCGCAGGGCGCGCAGCAGTGCCTGCCGCCGCAATGACGAGGTGCCGACCCGCGCACCGATCGGCAAGGTGGCGAGATCCGCATAGCGATTGCTGATAAACGCATCGGCGGCATCGGCCCGCGGCAAGATCGCCGGCAACGCGAAGCCTGGCTCCAGAGTGACCGGCACGTCCTTCAGCGAATGGACAGCAAGGTCGGCACGCCCCTCCAGCATCGCCACTTCGAGTTCTTTCAGGAACAAACCCTTGCCGCCGATGGTGGCGAGCGGCTGATCCAGTATTTCGTCGCCGCGTGTCGTCATCGGCACCAGGTCCACCGTCAGCCCTGGATGCGCCATACGCAACGCGGCGGCGACATGCTCGGCCTGCCACAAGGCGAGTGCGCTCTTGCGGGTGGCGATACGTAGGGTGGAGGGGTTCATGGTGACTCCGCGATGTTTGGCAGGTGCGTATTGTCGCGTAGTTTGCGCACGCTGACGCAGCAGTGCTCTGCCCCCTCTCCCCAAGGGGGAGAGGGTTGGGGTGAGGGGCGGGTGCTCGCGGGACACTGCCGCCCTGGGTTCTTCTGCTCTTCTGCTCTTGTGGGAGCGACTGAAGTCGCTCCCACAGATCAATGGCGCATCCTGCTCTGTCCCGCAAACTTACTATGCTGGCGGCGAACTGTCCGACATCCTTGTCGGCCCCCTCTGCGGGGAGTTCAAGTAGCAAAACGAGCGGTTTCAGGGAGCGCGACGGGCCAGCACCGCTTTCGCCCGCGCCACCACGTTGTCGACCGTGAACCCGTATTCGCGCAGCAGTATTTCGGCCGGAGCGGAAGCGCCGAAGCGGTCGACGCCGAGCATGTCGCCATGAGCGCCGACGTAGCGACACCAGCCCTGCGATACGCCCAGTTCCACCGCCAGCCGCGCAGGCACGCTCGGCGGCAGCACTTGATCGCGATATTCCTGCGGCTGGGCATCGAACAGTTCCCAACTCGGCATCGACACGCAACGTACGGCGATACCCTCGCCCTGCAGACGCTCCGCCGCCGCGAGGATCAGGCCGACCTCGGAACCGCTGGCGATCAGGATCAATGCGGGTTTGCCATCCTTCGCGTCACTCAGTACATACGCACCTTTACGCAGACCGTCAGCGCTTGCGTAGCGGCTGCGATCGAGCGTGGCGACGTCCTGCCGGGTCAGCGCCAACAGCACCGGATGATCCCTTGATTCGAGCGCGACCTTCCAGGCTGCCGCGGTTTCGTTCGCATCCGCCGGACGGATCACGGTGAGATTGGGTATCGCGCGCAAGATGGCCAGCTGCTCGACGGGTTGATGGGTGGGACCGTCCTCGCCCAGCGCGATGCTGTCGTGGGTGAATACATGCAAGACGTGCAGGCCCATCAACGCGGCCAGCCGGATCGCCGGACGCATGTAGTCGGAGAAGATCAGGAAGGTCGAGCCGTACGGGATGAAGCCGCCATGCGCAGCCAATCCGTTCACGATCGAGCCCATCGCGTGTTCGCGTATGCCGAAATGCAGATTGCGACCGGCATAGCTCCAGCCGCCAGCGTCGGAGCCCTCGGTGTCCTGGTCCGGCTGCAGCGGCGGATTGAAATCGCCGAGGCCTTTCAGGTTGGTGTGGGTGGATGGATCCAGGTCGGCCGAACCGCCGCCAAGCGCAGGCAGTTTCGGCGCGATGGCGTTCATCACCTTGCTGCCGGCGACGCGCGTGGCGATGCCTGTGGCATCGGCGGGAAACACGGGAATATCCGCATCCCAGCCGGGCGGCAGCTCGCCGCGCAGGCGTCCCTGCAGCTCTTTCGCCAGTTCAGGGAATGCCTTCGCGTAGGCATCCAGACGTCCATTCCATTCTGCTTCCGCTTTTGCGCCGCGATCCAGCGCTTCGCGGAAATGCGCGAGTGCCGGCGCAGGGATGAGAAATGGCGGCTCGACCGGCCAGCCCAGTTTTTCCTTGGTCCGTTTCGTCACTTCGGCGCCGAGTGGCGAGCCGTGTGCCTTGAAGCTGTCCTGCCTGGACGAGCCGTAGCCGAGGTGGGTGCGCACCAGGATCAGTGACGGTCGCGTGGTGTCGGCGCGCGCGGCATCCAGTGCGGCGTTGATTGCCACAAGGTCGTTGCCATCGGCGACGCTGATGGTCTGCCAGCCATACGACTCGAAACGTTTGGCGCGATCTTCCGAGAACGTGATGTCGGTGCTGGCCGAGAGCGTGACGTAGTTGTCGTCGTACAAGACGATCAGCTTGCCGAGCTTCAGATGCCCGGCCAGCGACGCCGCTTCGGACGCGACGCCCTCCATCAGGTCGCCGTCGCTGACGATCACCCAGGTGTGATGGTCGATCACGCTGTGACCATCACGGTTGTAGCGCGCGGCAAGATGCGCCTCGCCGATCGCCATGCCGACCGCATTCGCCAAGCCTTGCCCGAGTGGCCCGGTGGTCACTTCAACGCCGGGTGTGTGACCGCGTTCGGGATGTCCGGGAGCCTTGCTGCCCCACTGGCGAAACTGCTTGATGTCATCCAGCGAGAGAGCGTAGCCGGTGGTGTACAGCAGGCTGTAGAGCAGCGCCGAGCCGTGACCGGCCGATAGCACGAAGCGGTCACGATCGGGCCACAACGGGTTGGCGGGGTAATGTTTGAGCTGGCGTGTCCACAGTGCGTAAGCCATCGGTGCGGCACCGAGCGGCAGGCCGGGATGGCCGCTGTTGGCCTTGTCCACCATGTCCACCGACAGGAAGCGAAGCGTATCGATGCATTGCTGGTCTAGCGATGACGTGGTCATGGTGATTTCCCTCAGTGAATGCAGCGTCGTTCAATATTTCCGGGAGCATGGCGCCGTGCCGGTCAAGCTGCCGTCAAGTTTTCCTTCGAGCTCCGGTAGGCAGCCAAGGATTTATCCAGCATGTCCCAACAGCGCGCCGACACCGGCGGTGATCGCCATCGCCAGCGCACCCCAAAACGCGACGCGTAGCGCGCCGACGGCCACCCGCGCAC
>JBAPPP010000107.1:0-3856 GCA_049280175.1 Rhodanobacter sp. | reverse complement strand
GAAAAAATCTTCGAGAGCACGGCCCGCATCAGCCTTGGTGAGCTCGGCTGTTTCGGCGATGGCATTGATCAGATCAGTTTTATTCATTGAAAAGCTCCCTTGATTCGGTTTTCGGTCGGCATAGTCTGTCTGGGACGAGACAACGCCGGCATGGATGGTTGGCTTTTGCTAGGCGCCGTAACGCAACCCCGCATCACTGCGCCGACATAGCGCCGGGATTGCGGTATCGCCTTTATACCAGTGCGTTGCTGAACTCCGCAACACAAGCCACAGCAACGTTTCCGGCGCGCACGCGACTGACGAAACCGCTTGCAAATCGAACGCCAGGCGACTACGTCACAACTTCGTCGACTGACCGCGAAGAATTCGCAGAAAAGCACCCTGCCGAAGCAGGGTGCTTTTGATGGGACGACTCGCTGGAATCAATGCGTGCGCGAGTGCAGTTCCGATGGTTCACCCACCGGCGTCGCAGGAGCTTCCTCCTTGACCGGATTCGGCTGCAGCGGCCGTTCCAGTGCGATGTCCAGCACCTCGTCGATCCAGCGCACCGGGTGAATCTCCAACGATGACGTGATGTTGGCCGGCATGTCGGCCAGATCCTTCTTGTTGTCCTCCGGAATGATCACCGTAGTGATACCGCCGCGATGTGCCGCCAGCAGTTTTTCCTTGAGACCGCCAATCGGCAACACGCGGCCACGCAAGGTGATTTCGCCGGTCATCGCCACTTCGGAACGAACCGGCACCTTGGTCAGCACGGACACCAGTGCGGTGCACATGGCGATGCCGGCGCTGGGGCCATCTTTCGGCGTGGCGCCTTCCGGCACATGGATATGCACGTCGAGCTTCTGGTGGAACTCTGGATCGATGCCCATTTGATCGGCGCGCGCACGCACGACCGACAGCGCCGCCTGGATCGACTCTTTCATGACGTCGCCAAGCTGTCCGGTATGCACCAACCTGCCCTTGCCCGGCACGACGGAGCATTCGATGCTGAGCAGCTCGCCACCGACCTGCGTCCAGGCAAGCCCGGTCACCAGGCCGACTTCGTTCTGCAATTCCTTGCGACCGAAATCGAAACGGCGAACGCCCAGATAGTGCTCAAGATTGGACGAATCCACCTTGATGCTCCCCGGCGACTTCTTCGCCTTGGCGCTCTTGGCTTCCAATGCCTTCTTGACCTGGCCTTGCGCCACCAACGCTTTCGCCGCCTTCCTCGCCTGACCCTGCTTCACCTCACCCAGCGTCAGCTCTTTCACCACCTTGCGGCAGATCTTGGAAATCTCGCGCTCCAGGTTGCGCACGCCCGACTCACGCGTGTAGTAGCGCACGATGTCGCGCAAGGCCTCGGCGTCCACGCTGAGCTCCTCAGGCTTCAGGCCATTCGCCTTGAGCTGCTTGGACAGCAGATATTTCTCCGCGATCCCCAGCTTTTCATCCTCGGTGTAACCGGGAATGCGGATGACTTCCATGCGGTCGAGCAGCGGCCCGGGGATGTTCAAAGAGTTGGCCGTGGCAATCCACATCACCTCGGACAGGTCCAGATCGACCTCCAGGTAATGATCATTGAAGGCATGGTTCTGTTCCGGATCGAGCACCTCGAGCAAGGCCGAGGATGGATCGCCACGGAAGTCCATCGACATCTTGTCGATCTCGTCCAGCACGAACAGCGGATTTTTGGCGCCTGCCTTGTTGATGTTCTGCACGATGCGGCCGGGCATCGAGCCGATATAGGTGCGCCGATGTCCGCGAATCTCGGCCTCGTCGCGCACGCCGCCTAAGCTCATGCGCACGAATTTCCGGTTGGTCGCCTTCGCAATCGATTGCCCGAGCGAGGTCTTACCCACGCCAGGCGGACCTACCAGGCACAGGATCGGACCCTTCATCACGGACACGCGCTGCTGCACGGCAAGGTATTCAAGGATGCGATCCTTGACCTTTTCCAGCCCAAAGTGATCGGCATCGAGCACTTCCTGGGCCATCTTCAGATCTTTGCGCACTTTGCTGCGCTTTTTCCACGGCACGCCGACCAGCCAGTCGAGGTAGTTGCGCACCACCGTCGCCTCGGCCGACATCGGCGACATTTGCTTGAGCTTGCCGAATTCCTGCCTCGCCTTGGCCAACACGGCCTTTGGCATGCCGGATGATTCGATCTTCTTCTGCAGCTCTTCGACTTCGTTGGGGCCCTCTTCATTGTCGCCGAGCTCCTTCTGGATCGCCTTCATCTGCTCGTTGAGGTAGTACTCGCGCTGGCTTTTCTCCATCTGCGATTTGACGCGGCCGCGAATGCGCTTCTCGACCTGCTGCAGATCCATCTCGCCATCGACCAGCCCGATCAGCAATTCAAGCCGCTGGCCGACATCCGTCGTTTCCAGCACTTTCTGCTTGTCGGCCATGCGCACGGAGAGATGCGCGGCGATGGAATCCGCGACGCGCGATGGATCATCGATCCCCGCCAGGCTGGCCAGCACTTCGGGCGGCAGCTTGCGACTTTGCTTGACCAGTTGCTCGAATAGCGAAATCAGCGTGCGTGACACCACGTCAAGCTCGCGCTCCTTGGTGTTGTAGACCGGCTCGATCACGCGCGAACGCGCCGTGAGCATGCCGCCCTCTTCCTTGAAATCCTCGACCGCCACGCGTGACTGACCCTCGACTAGCACCTTGACGGTGCCATCGGGCAATTTCAGCAATTGCAGCACGCCGGCCAGCGTACCGATCTGATGCAGGTCGGCAATCTCAGGATCGTCGATATCAGGGCTTTTCTGTGCTACCAGCAGGATCTGCCGCTCACCCTCCATCGCGCGCTCGAGCGCACGCATGGATTTGTCGCGACCAACGAACAATGGAATGACCATGTGCGGATAAACCACGACGTCGCGCAGTGGCAATACCGGCAGAGCATCCAGTGCAGCAGGAAGTTGGGCATTCTTGGCCATTGAAGAGGGGTCCCTCGGGTTCGGATCAAGGTTCGTCCCGACACTGCGCCGGGTACATCACTACGTCAAGTGGAGGCACCCGGGCACTCACTCAAGGTGTGACAAAGGGTGAAAACAGAACGGCCCCGGTGATTCACCGGGGCCGTCGTCATGGCAACCCTGCGCCGCTGCCGTTCGCCCCGAGGGGGTCAGGCAGCACGAGGGGGGGGTCAAGCGGCGCCGCCGCCTTCGCCAGCGATGCGCTGCTGCAGGTTGCCGCGGTAGATCAGGTAGGGTTCGGCCTGCCCATCGATGACGGCATCGTCGACCACCACCTTGCTCACGTGCTCCAGCGACGGCAGCTCGTACATGGTGTCCAGCAATACCTGTTCGAGAATGGTTCGCAGTCCGCGAGCGCCGGTCTTGCGCTTGAGCGCCTTCTTGGCAATCGCCTGCAGAGCCTCCGGGCGGAACTCCAGCTCCACCTCTTCCATCTCGAACAGCTTCTTGAACTGCTTGGTGACGGCGTTTTTCGGCTCGGTAAGAATCTTCACCAGGGATGCTTCGTCCAGCTCATCGAGCGTTGCCACGACCGGCAGGCGCCCCACGAATTCCGGAATCAGGCCAAAACGCACCAGATCGGCAGGTTCCACGTCGGCCAGCACTTTGCCCAGATTCTCGGTGCGCTCCTTGCTGCGAACCTCGGCCGAGAAGCCGATGCTGGTGTTCTCGGAGCGCTGCTGGATGACTTTCTCCAGCCCCGCGAACGCACCGCCGCAGATAAACAGGATGTTCTTGGTGTCGACCTGCAGGAATTCCTGCTGTGGGTGCTTGCGCCCGCCCTGCGGCGGCACCGAAGCGAGCGTGCCTTCGATCAGCTTCAGCAACGCCTGCTGCACGCCTTCGCCCGACACATCGCGGGTGATCGACGGGTTCTCGCTCTT
>JBAPPP010000106.1:0-20300 GCA_049280175.1 Rhodanobacter sp. | reverse complement strand
GTCGTTGTCTGTGCCGGCCATACCGCAGCCGACTACGCCACGACGCATGCAGCGCTCGCTGCTGGCGTGCGTGGCTTCACCCATCTGTTCAACGCGATGACTCCGCTCGGCAGCCGCGAACCGGGCGTAGTCGGTGCCGCGCTGGAGGATGTCGACAGCTGGTGCGGCGTGATCGTGGATGGCCATCACGTGCATCCAGCCAGCCTGCGCGTGGCGCTCGCCGCCAAGCCGCGCGGCAAGATGTTGCTGGTCACCGATGCGATGCCGCCCGTCGGCGCCGATGATCCTCACTTCGTGCTCAACGGCGAAACCATCACCGGCAAGGACGGTATCTGCCAGACCGCGCAAGGCGTGCTGGCCGGTTCGGCGCTGGATATGGCCAGCGCCGTGCGCAATGCGGTGCAGCTGCTTGGCTTGCCGCTAGGCGAAGCAGTGCGCATGGCCAGCACCTATCCCGCTGATTTTCTCGGCCTCGGTGCCAGCCACGGCCGCATTGCCGCCGGCTACCAGGCCGACCTGGTGGTGCTGGACGACGAATACCACGTACAGCAGAGCTGGATCGCCGGCGTAGCCCTCAGTTAGCCCCCCTCTCCCTTCGGGAGAGGGCTGGGGTGAGGGTTCGGCCGGAGCGTGGTGGTTTCGTACGCGGGCCGAACCCTCATCCGTCGCTACGCGCCACCTTCTCCCGATGGGAGAAGGAAGGTCATGAGCTGGCGCTGTTAGCCCCTGCCTTTCGGCAGGGGCGGACTTCAGGCACATTCATAAATTACGCGCGGCTGGCATAAAGCACGCATAATTTTGCGAACCACCCGCGACAGCCCGTCGCGCGATACGTATGGTTCGCGACACAGCAATGGAATGCCGGCCACACCGGCCACACCGCGGAGCTCCGTGAATATTTTTGCGCCCCTGATTCGTCGTCCGGTTGGCACATCGCTACTGGCGATTGGCCTGACCTTGGCCGGCTTCATCGCCTACCTGATGCTCGGTGTCGCCGCGCTGCCGTCGCTGGATTTTCCCGGTGTATATGTGACGGCCAGCCAGCCTGGCGCCAACGCGCAAACCATGGCCAGCACCGTGCTGGCACCGCTGGAGCGTCACCTCGGCCAGATTCCCGGCATCGACGAGATGTATGGCAACGCCAGCGAGGGCGTCGCCTCGGTCAGCGTGCGCTTCAAATTCACTCGCACCGCGGATAGTGCGGCGCGCGACGTGCAGGCGGCGATCAATGCCGCGGCAGTCGACCTGCCGGCGTTGCCGAGTCCGCCGCAATACTTCAAGTTCGACACCTCGCAAATTCCGATCCTGTTCATCACGCTGACTTCGACCGGGCTGCCGCAGGACAAGCTGTACGACCTTGCCGACACGTTGCTCAAACCTGTGGTGGCGCAGATCCCCGGCGTGGCCCAGGTGCAGGTGTTCGGTGGCACGCCGCATGCCGTGCGGATCGAACTGAACAGCAATGCGTTGGCCGCCAAAGGGCTGACAGGAAATGACATCAGCAACGCGTTGCGTGCGGCGAACGTCAGCTCACCCCAGGGCACATTGAGCGACGGCCAGACCCAGATGACGGTCGATGCGAATGACGCCCTGCACGAGCCGGCAGAATTCGCGCAGCTGGTGATCGCGGTGAGGAACGGAGCGCCAGTACGCCTGTCCGATGTGGCGAAGGTCTATGGCGGCCAACAGGACCAATACCAGGGCGCCTGGTACAACACGGACCGCACGGT
This sequence comes from Rhodanobacter sp., assembly GCA_049280175.1. Taxonomy (GTDB): domain Bacteria; phylum Pseudomonadota; class Gammaproteobacteria; order Xanthomonadales; family Rhodanobacteraceae; genus Rhodanobacter. The sequence goes on along the minus strand of JBAPPP010000106.1, from coordinate 18,570 downwards.
CGGCCTGCAGATCACCCGGCGTCCGGAAGCGAACGCCGTGGCCACGGTGGAAGCGATCCGCGCCAAGCTGCCGCAGCTGCGTGCCTCGCTGCCTTCGAGCGTGACCATCACGCCGACCTTCGACCTCACCCAGACCACCAAGTCGGCGCTGCACGAGGTGGAGGTGACGCTGCTGATTTCCATCGTGATGGTGGTGCTGGTGATGCTGGTGTTCCTGCGCCGGCTGCGTCCGACCCTGATCGCCATGCTGAGCATCCCGTTGTCGCTGGCTGGTGCCTTCGTGGTGATGTGGTCGCTTGGCTACACGCTCAACACGCTGTCGCTGGTCGCGCTGGTGCTGTGTATCGGCTTCGTGGTCGACGATGCGATCGTGGTGATCGAGAATATCGTGCGCCATATGGAACACGGTCAGCCGCCGCTGCAGGCGGCGCTGACCGGCGTGCGCGAGATCGGTTTCACGGTGGTTTCGATCACGCTGTCGCTGGTGGCGGTATTCGCCCCGCTGCTGTTCGGCAACAACATGCTGATCATGCTGCTACGCGAGTTCTCGGTGACGCTGACCGCTGCGGTGGTGATTTCTGCATTGGTCTCGCTGACTCTGACGCCGGCGTTGTGCGGGCACCTGTTGGCGCGCGAACCTGAAAATCCGCCGGCGCCGGGTCGGCTCGAACAGGCCGTCGAGCGTTTCGACCGCAACCTGCACCGCACCTACGAACGCGCGTTGGACTGGGCACTGCACCATCGGCGGATCATGCGCTGGCAGCCGCTGGTATTGCTGGTGCTGACCGGCGTGCTCGCGTTCGCCACGGCCAAGACCGCCGGCGGCAGCTTCATGCCGGAAGAAGACACCGGCCAGCTGGATGTGCAGGTCCGCGCCGATGCGAACATCGCGCCGACCCTGATGGCCGAGCGCGCACGACATGTAGCGCAGGTCATGATGGCCGATCCGGCCACTACCGATGTGTTGACCTTGCTCGGCACCAACGGTGGCGATGGCGGCGCCGTGGGCAACGGTGCGCAGATGTTCGTTGACCTCAAGCCGCGTGGCAGTGGGCCCGGTGAGCGCAATGAGGGCATCAAGTCGGTGATCGAGCGGTTGTCGAAGAAGTACGACGCATTGCCCGACGTCAAGGTTGCGGTGACACCGGTGCAGTTTCTCGGCGGTGGTGGCAGCGGCGACAATGCCGGCCAGTACGAATTCCAGCTGATCGACAGCAACGATGGCGACCTGCAGCCGTGGGCGCTGAAGATCGAGCGGCAGATGCGCACCATGAAGGAATTCAGCGACATCACCAGCAATTTCGACCTGGTTGGCAAGCAGCAGATGCTGCGCATCGATCGTGCTGCCGCGGGCCAGCTGCAAGTGGGCGTGGGCACCATCGACTCGGCGCTGTACAGCGCGTTCGGCCAGCGCCTGGTGTCGCAGATCTACTCGGACCTCAATCAGTACTGGGTGGTGATCAGCGCCAGTCCGAACGAGATGCTGAGCCCGGAAGCACTGCTGAACATCCGCGTGCGCAGCACCACCGGCCAGATGATTCCGTTGTCCGCACTGGCACATATCGAGCCCAGCATGAGTCCGCTGCGCATCCGTCACCACAACCAGATGGAAGCCGCCACAATCAACTACAACCTCGCCAAGGATGTGGCGCAGGACGCCGGCATCAAACTGGTGGAGCAGACGGCGCGTTCGGTAGGGCTGCCCGATGGCATGCGGGTGGACTTCACCGGTGCGAACCAGCGCCTGCAGCAGGCACAATCGAACGGCATGGTGCTGCTGATTGCCTCGATCGTGGCGATGTACATCGTGCTGGGCATCCTCTACGAGAGTCTCGGCCATCCGCTGACCATTCTCTCCACCTTGCCCGCGGCCGGCGCCGGCGCGTTCCTCGCCATGCTGGTGACGCAGACGCAGATCTCGCTGATGGCAATCATCGCGATCTTGATGCTGATCGGCATTGTCAAGAAAAACGCGATCCTGATGGTCGACTTTGCCTTGGTCGCCGAACGCGAGCGTGGACTGCCCGCGCCAGACGCGATCCGCGAGGCGGCGCTGGTGCGCTTCCGCCCGATCACCATGACGACGCTGGTCGCGATGGGCGCCGCGCTGCCGCTGGCGATCGGTTTCGGCGTCGGTTCGGAGATGCGCCAGCCACTTGGCATCGCCATCGTCGGTGGCCTGCTCGTGTCGCAGCTGCTGACCCTGCTGAGTACCCCGGCGATCTATCTGTGGAACCATGACCGCAAGATCCGCAAGGCAGCACGACGTGCCCGCCGCGCCGAAAAACGCCTGCTGAAAACCGGTGAGATGGCCCCCGGCAGCCCTGCCTGAGTCGCTAAGGACGGGCAAAACTCCCCTCTTTAGCGGCGTGGGTTGGTGCCGCTGTGCTCCCTCCCCTGCTTGCAGGGGAGGGCTGGGGTGGGGTCGCTCTTCGCCACGTAGATCAAGAGCGTCACCCCCTCCCAACCTCCCCCTGCGTGCAGGGGGAGGAGCACAGCTACAAGCAGAAGGGCAGGCAGCGTCGTGCGACCTCTGAGCGGGAATTTCACCCGTGCCTTTCGACAGGGTGTGGACTTCAGGCACATACGCGGGGTCCCGGAGACAGGCATAAAGTCTGCATGACCGAGCCTTCGATCGTCGCCATCACGCTGTCGTCAACCGCGGGCTTGCGCGATGCGGGCAAGTCGTCGGTATCCTTGCAAGGCATGAACCTGCGGGCCACGGAAGCGCCATGAATATCTTCGCCGCACTGATTCGCCGTCCAGCCGGTACCTCGCTACTCGCCATCGGCCTGATGCTGGCCGGGATATGGGCGTACCTACTGTTGGGGGTCGCCGCACTACCGTCGCTGGAGTTTCCCGGCGTGGTGGTGTTTGCGCAGTTGCCGGGCGCCAATACGCAGACCATGGCCAGCACCGTGATGGCGCCGCTGGAGCGTCACCTGGGCCGCATCCCTGGTGTGAAGCAGATGGTGGGCAATGCCAGCGAAGGCGGCATGCAGGTCCAGGTGCTGTTCAATTTTGGCGTCAACACCGATTCGGCGGCACGCGAGGTACAGGCGGCGATCAACGACGCGGCGCCAGACCTTCCGGCGATGCCGAGTCCGCCGCAGTACTTCAAGTTCGATACCTCGCAGATTCCGGTGTTGCTGGTCTCGCTGACCTCGACCAGCATGGCGCCGGACAAGCTCTACGACCTCACCGATACCCTGCTACAGCCGGCGGTGGCACGGATTCCCGGGGTGGCGCAGGTGCAGGTGTTCGGCGGCACCCCGCATGCGGTGCGCATTGAACTGAACAGTAATGCGCTGGCCGCCAAGGGGCTGACCGCGAACGACGTCAGCAATGCGTTGATCGCCGCCAACGTCACTTCGCCGCAGGGCACGCTGAGCAACGGTCAGACCCAGATGACCGTCACCGCGAACGATGCATTGCAAGACCCGGCCGATTTCGCCCGCTTGCTGATTGCAGTGAAGAACGGTGCGCCGGTGCGCCTGTCCGACGTGGCCAAGGTCACCGGCGGCGAGCAGGACGAGTATCAGGCCGCCTGGTTCAACGGCAGCCGCACAGTCTCCATGCAGATCAGTAAGCGGCCAGAGGCAAATGCCGTTGCCACAGCCCAGGCGGTTCGTGACAAATTGCCGGAATTGCGCGCCTTGTTGCCGGCGGACGTGCAGGTCACCCCGATCTTTGACCTCACCCTGACCGCCAAGTCCGCCCTGCATGAAGTGGAAGTGGCGTTGCTGTTGAGTATCGCGATGGTGGCGGTGGTGATGCTGGTGTTCCTGCGTCGCTGGCGGCCCATGCTGATCGCCATGCTCAGCGTGCCGCTGTCGCTGGCCGGTGCGTTCGTGGTGATGTGGACGCTGGGTTTCTCGCTCAACACGTTGTCGCTGATTGCGCTGGTGTTGAGTATTGGTTTCGTCGTGGACGACGCGATCGTGGTGATCGAGAACATCGTGCGCCACATGGAAGAAGGAACGCCGGCACTACCGGCGGCACTCATTGGCGTGGATGAGATCGGCTTTACGGTGATCTCGATTACGCTGTCGCTGGTTGCCGTGTTCGCGCCCATGCTGTTCGGCAACAATGCCTTCACCGCGTTGATGCGCGAGCTGTCGGTGACGCTGACCACCGCGGTCGTGATCTCCGCAGTGGTTTCGCTGACACTGACGCCGGCGTTGTGCGGGCGGTTTCTCACGCTGGAACATCCCGTCGGGACAGCCGCCAACGAGCGCCAACAAAACCGCCTGCAGCGCGCGCTGGAACGATTCGATCGCGGCCTGCTGCAGCGCTATGAACGCGCACTGGACTGGGCCATGCATCATCGCCGGCTCATGCGCTGGCAGCCGCCGATCCTGTTGGTGCTGACCGCCGTGCTGGCGGTGGCCGTGGCCAAGACCGCTGGCGGCGGCATCATGCCCGAAGAAGACATCGGCATGATGCAGGCGGATATCAGCGCCGAAGCCAATATCTCGCCGACACTGCTTGCCGAGCGTGCGCAGCAGGTTGCGCTGGTGATGCAGGCCGACCCGGCCGTGCAGGACGTCACCACCATCCTGGGCAGCAATAGCGGCGTTGGCTCGGTAGGCAACAACGCGACGATGTTCGTCGACCTCAAGCCGTATGGTCACGGGCCGACCGATCGCCACGATCGCGTCAAGAAGGTGATCGAGCGGCTCGACAAGCAATACAAGAAGCTGTCCGACCTCGACATATCGCTGACCCCGCTGCAGTTCTTTGGTGGCGGCAACAGCGGCAAGGCCGGGCAGGGCCAATACCAGTTCCAGCTGAGCAGCAGTGCCGGCACCAGCCTGCAGGAACCCACCCTCAAACTGGCGCGCCTGATGCGCGGCATGAAGGACTTCCGCGACATCAGCACCAGTTTCGACAGCATCGGCAAGCAACAGATGCTGACGGTGGATCGCGAGGCGGCGGGGCGGCTGAATGTCACCATGGGCATGGTCGATACGGCGTTGTACAACGCGTTCGGCCAGGCCCAGGTATCGATCATCTATTCCGACATCAACCAGTACCGGGTGGTGCTGACCGCAGCCAGCGAACGCTCGCTGAGTCCGCAGACGCTGTTGAATACCTATGTGCGCAACACGAAGGGGCAGATGATCCCGCTGTCCGCGCTGGCGCACATCGCGCCCAGCATCGCGCCGGTCGGCATCCGTCACTTCAACCAGCTCGAGTCGTCCACGATCAACTACAACCTGGCCAAGGGCGTGACCCAGATACAGGGCCTGAAACTGGTCGACGAGGCGATTGCCGCCGCGCAACTGCCCGCCGGCATGCAGAAGGATTACACCGGCAACAACCAGCAACTGGTGGAGGCGGCGACCAATGCCGGCCTCATGCTCGTCGCGGTGATCCTGGTCATGTATATCGTGCTCGGCGTCCTGTACGAGAGCCTGATCCATCCGTTGACCATCCTCTCCACGCTGCCGGCCGCCGGCATGGGTGCGTACCTTGCGATGCTGATCACGCAGACCCAGCTCACGATGATGTCGATCATCGCGATCCTGATGCTGATCGGCATCGTCAAGAAGAACGCGATCCTGATGGTCGACTTTGCGCTGGTCGCCGAGCGCAAACGCGGGATGTCCGCGCCGGACGCGATCCGCGAGGCGGCGCTGGTGCGCTTCCGCCCGATCACCATGACCACGCTGGTTGCGATGGGCGCCGCGTTGCCGCTGGCGGTGGGCTTTGGCGTCGGTGCGGAAACCCGTCAGCCGCTGGGCATCGCGATCTTCGGTGGCCTGCTGGTGTCCCAGCTGCTGACCTTGCTGAGTACCCCGGCGATCTACCTGTGGCAACACGATCGTCGCGAACGCAAAGCTGCACGCAAGCTGCTGCGCGCCGAAATCAAACGCCAGAAAGCGTTGCAACAGCAGATCCCCGCACTGCCGAAGTAGCGGCTGCTGGCGCGCTGTGCCCTTGGGCAAGCAGGGGGAGGAGCAAAAGCCAGCGGTGTAGGTTGGGGTGAGCGCCAGCGATGCCCAACACTCCCGCAAGCACGATGTTGGGCATCGCTGACGCTCACCCCAACCTACCAATCAGCCAGCGGCGGTTTCCGTCTGTGCCGCACCGATACTGCGCAGCGCCGGACTGGTCATGCAGCTCAGCGCGATGACCGTCAGTGTCAGGCCCGCGCCGGTGAACAGTGCGGTTAGCGAGAAGATCCGCAGCAGGCTACCGGCGATCGCGGCGGACAGCGGGCCCAGCCCCATGAAGGTGAACATCAGTACGCTCATGGTGCGGCCCATCATTTCCGGTGCCACGCGGCGCTGGATCCAGCTGACAAGGGCGATCTGCACAATGCCGCCGAGCATGCCGGTGCAGGCCAGCAGTACGGCGCCACCGAGCGTCGAGTGCACCAGCGACAGCGCGATCAGCGCCAGTCCGACCAGACTGTCGATGCTCAGGATCATCAGCCCAAGTCGGCCACGCACCCACCGGGTTGCGAAGCCGGAAAGAAAACTGCCCAGCAACATGCCGCTGCCGTTCGCGGTCATCAGGATACCCAGCGACGCGGCACCCAGATCCATCCGGGTGTCCGCCAGCACCGGCAGCCCCACCTGGATCGGGCCGCCGACAAACACCGAGACCACCGCCGCGTAGAGGATGAACGCGCGCAGCGGCAGATCGGCCCAGATATTGCGGATGCCGCTTGCCACGTTCGCCAGCACGCTGCCGACCGGTGCCTTGGGGTGATGGTCGCTATGAATGCGGATCAGCATCAGCGAGCCCAGCGAAAACAGGAAGCTCACCGCATCGACGCCGAATGCGAGTCCGAGTCCGGAGGAGTCGGCAACACCTTTGTCGTGGCCCTCGTGCGCGCCGACAGTAATCAGCAGGCCGGCAATCACCGGCCCGATGATCATGCTCAGCTGGCGCATGCCCATGAACAGCGCGTTTGCCGGCTGCAGTTGTTGCGGCGGCATCAGTTGCGGCAGGATCGCCGAGCCTGCCGGATACGCGAACGCGGTCGACAGGCCGATCCCCAGCGCGATCACATAGATCATCCACATGTGGATCGCCCCGGTCAGCACCAGCACGGCCAGCACGCTGACCAGCAGCGCATTGACCCCGCGCCCACCCAGCAATACCCGTCGTGGCGACATCCGATCTACCACCGCGCCACCGATCAACATGAAGGCAGCGCGCGGCAACGCCATCGTGGCCAGCACCAGGCCAAGCGCAGCAGGGTCGCCAGTGAGCTTCAACACCAGCCACGGCAACGCCACCAGGGTGAACTGATCGCCGATCGCCGAGACCGTGCTACCACCAAACAACAACCTGAAATTGTGATTGGCGAACACCGAGTCGCCAGACTTCTTCTGCATCTGTAATCCCCTCGCGCCAAGCTGCGACACCTGGCTCCCTGTTAGGTAAACCCCTAGACCGATCTTGCTACTCGCCATGTCCGCCTTCGGCGAAGGTGGGCATGGGCCATTCAGCTCCCCAGCTGATTGGGCACGTTAATCCTGATGGTAAGGGACAAACATGCCGATGCTCTTCACCCAGATGGCCGGTGGGCTCCACTCGACCGGAGAGTACGGTACATCAAGAACCCGAAATCCCGGTCTGGTCAGCGTGCGTCGCATTTCTGAGATCGCTGCGTCGCGCTCCGACGACGGTACGCCATTTTTTACGAAGAAGGCCATAGCCGTCTCTCTCAGGTTGGAGAGCAGGCGCTCATTCTTGCTTTCGTGAGCATCGGTGGGATTCAGACTGTCGAATACGATCTTGGGAAGATCTTCAAAGTAGTAATGCTTCTTGCACGCCACGTACCCTGAGCAGTCGGCTTCGTAACCGTCCTGCCCAAAGAAATGATCCAGCCACGCGTCGTTTCGTTCGACCTTGAAGAGAGTCACGCCGTTACGACCCGTGATGATCAGGGACCATGTAAAAGCAGAGGTCATGCTGTGTCCGGTGACATGGATCGTCAGGTGCTGCTCCGAACCGTCGCCCGTCAGATCGCCGGCTGCCGTGAAAGTCCGGTCTATCTGGTTCGTGGTTGCCCGCTTTGGCAAGTCGGTCGCAGGGGTCACGTTGCTGACTGCTGGTGCACTCGTTGGGTTGATCGTAGTGGCCGCCCGAGGTTCAACAGTTCGTGGTGTCTCAGCGCATGCCGAAAACAAAATGGCCACAGCCGTCAGGAAAATTATCCGATTCATTCGACGCGAATGGTCGGAATCGATGATCGATGGAAAAAAGCTGCGCGAGTCGCCCTTCGAGAATTTCAGCATGCGATCAAGTCCTTGAGGTACGGGTAACTTGCTTCCTGCGCCGTGAAAGCAACAATGAACTTCACGATGAGCGGATGGCTTCCACCGGTGCGATTCGCGCGGCGCGCAGCGCGGGTGCAAGCGCTGCCCCCTGACTCAGCAACAGGAGCATCATCACACCGAACAGAACATAGGTTGGGGAAAGCCGCGTCAGCTCGAATTGGCCCATCAACCAGCTGTTGAATTCGTAGGCAAGCACGATCCCGACGATCAGTCCGGCGGTGCTGATAAGCGCATTTTCGATAAGGAAATAGCGGGCGATGTCACGGCTGGTCGCGCCGAGCGCACGACGGACACCTATCTGACGTCGACGCTGACCGACCCAGAAGCTGGAAAGGCCCGCGATGCCCGCAGCTGTCACCGCCAACAGAATGACGCTGATCACACCCATCAGGATCGCCAGCGTGCGGTCGCCTTGATAAGCCGTGGTACGAATCTGGGCAAAGCTTTGCACGCCCACGTCATCATCGCCTGTGCCATCAGGAATGACCCGCTGTGGATCCTGTGCATACAAGGCTGCCGGTACGCTCTGCATGGCAGCGGCCCGTCGCCCCGGTTTGGCACGCACCACGTAATAACGAGAGGGATCGACCAACCGCAGCGGCATCAGGGTCGAGTTCCACGCCCAGCCATCTGTCGAGCTGCCGACCAATGACGTCTGCAAACGTTCGACGACGCCAACAATGGTGCTGGGGACGGTGGCATTGATGAAATAAACTTGCTTGCCCAGCGCATCGCCATGTGGAAACAGGCTGTCAGCCAAGTGTTTGGATACGATAATGACCGCTGGTTGGAAAGCCCCTACTTGGCCATGACCAACGATCTCGTCGCTACGAAAATTGCGTCCCGCCACCAATCGCACACCAAGGGTTGCCAAAGTGTGCTCATCGGCGTTGTAGAACCCGGTGGGGGCAGCGGGAGGCGCTCCGGGCGTGAAACTGAAGCCCTCTGCCCAGAGGTTATTACTCAGTGGCAGTGAGTTGGTTTCATAGGCGTCGGCCACATCGGGCAATTGCCGCAGCGCGGCGAGATCGGCTTTTATGGAGGCATTGAGTGTTGCCTTGCCAACATCCGTATCGGTATCGATGCCGGTACGCGTCGACTCAACTTGAAGTAGATCGGGCTCGTCGATGCCCGTGGTGCGGGCCATGTGCTCGAACCGTGCCCGGATGATGAACAAGGCATTGCAGACGATGGCCAGGGTCAAGGCTATCTGCAAAGCGATAAGGATGGTGCCCGCCTTGTGGCGGCGCAATGCGGAAAGCATGGGATGCAGGGACATGCGTGGCTCCTCAATCTTCCTTGAGCTGCAATGAGGGGCGCACATACATGGCACGCCAGATGGGATACAGCCCCGCCAGAACGGTGGCCACGACGGCCAGCAGCAGGGTTTCCGACAGCAGCGTCAGATCGATGTGGGCCAGCGCGGCAATCGGCTTGGGTAGTGAACCCTGCATCAACTCAACGCCCAGCCACGTCAGCAACAAACCCAGCACGCCTCCGGCCAGGCCGATCGCGCCCGACTCGACGCCGAACTGGGCAGCTATGGAGAGACGACTTGCACCCAATGCACGGCGAACCCCGATCTCGCCAGATCGGCGCAGAAACTTCGCCAGTAACAAACCCACCGTATTGACCATGCAAACCAGCAACAGGCAGAGCGCCACCACAATGGAGACCTTGGTCTCCGAGGGAACCACTTGCCTGAAAGCGAGCCAAGCAGGCAGATCGCGCAGGCGATTATCGGGTGCCCAGCCGAAGCGACCCAAAGCCTGCTGCCCACGCGCATAGTCATCCAGATAGGTGCGGTAGGCACTGAACTGAGCCGTCGTGTTGAGCTCGACCATATAGCCAATCCACGCGCAGCTGGAGGCCAACGCGCCGGCAAAGCCCGGATCAGGATCTTTGTCACCACAACTGAAACGGCCACTGGTAAAGAGTTGCTCGTCGATCGCCGTAGTGAACGGGAGAAACACCTGATCGGCCATACCAAACGCGTTGGCATTGGCCAGGTCGTAGAACTTCGGCTGCGGATGCCAGTCGTCCAGCACACCGCTGATCCGATAGCTGTGGCTCTCCAGCCGGATAGCTCGTCCCACACTATTCGTTCCACCAAAGAGACGCTGATTCAGGCTCTTGCTGATCACCACCATTCGGGCGTGCTGCTCGTCATCGGCTGCCGACCAACCGCTGCCAAAAAGAAATGGCACATCGAGCATGGAAAAGAATTCCCCATACACAGCATGTCCCGGCGCCGATCGCACCTTCTGCGTCGAATCATCGGAATAGACCGTCGGAGCAATCGGATAGAGCGCCGACTGAAGATGCGCACGATGATCGCGCATCAAGGCGACCGCATCAATGTACGTCATTGCGCCAGGCGGTTCATCGTTCAGCCGATGAATCGGCCCCCAAGGATCGATCTGCGGCACGAACAACTTGCTGGACTTCCATGGAATCGGGTCGCCCGACATGGCGCGAAATACCGTATACGTCGTCATCGATGACGCCACGCCAAATCCAATCGCCATCACCATCAGCGCGGTAAGCACCGGGTTACGACGCAAACTGCGCAGACCCAGCTGAAGGTAGTACTTGAACATGTGGCACCCCTGCTATGCACACGTCGAACTCAGGGGGAGAGTAGCAACAAGCTGAACCTGCCTGTGCAAGAGGACAGCGTTGGCTGAATGGGGTGTTCAGCTCCTGCAAGCTCGCCATCTCGGCAAGTGTCTTTCGCGGGTCGACCTACTGCCCGGGCTCCATCTCAGCGGTGCAGGCCGAGGACGATCAACAAGGCTCCATACGAGAAATAGAATGCCACGGTCAGCCAGTACGCCGCGGGGCGGTCGTCGCGCTCGATGGTTGTAACGTGCCATCGGCTCGCCCCATGGATCGATCCACGCTGAACTGCATAAGCTGTATACCCCCAAAAGAACGGCGCAGTAAGAAACAACTCCGAGGCTGTCATGGGTCCACCGTGAAAGAGATTCGCAAAGCCATGACGTTCAATCGCGATCGCCAGGAAATAGAAGGCTATATACCCAACCAAAGCGAAGCGCCAAGCTTTGTCAGTCATGTCTCAGTCGCCTGATATTGAAGTTGAGCGGAGGCGAAGCCGTCCGCCTTGAATGAGTAGCCGTCGACAATTATTTCCGGCTCGGAATGCCATTGACCACGAGCGGTCGTTGGCATCATCAATACAGCCACGGGATAAGCCGCTTGGTACGCAGGCAATACTGGCGATACGCCTCGCCTAGTTCGGCCGCGAGCGCGGCGTCTTCCTCGTGGATGCGGTAGAGATAGATGCAAGGAGTAATGAGCATCATCACCAGCACGCTCAGCCAGTTGCCCAGTGCAAGACCGAAGCCGAGGAAACCGATCAGCGCACCGAGATAACTCGGATGTCGAACAAAGCGGTACAGCCCGGTTTGCTTCAGTTGATGGTCGCTGCGAACGGCTACATTCGGGGTGTGGAAGCGACCCAGCTGGATGATCGCGGTCGAACGCACGGCGATGCCGATACTCATGACGACCAGGCCTGCGATCTGCAGCGCAATCCAGTGGATGGCCCCCATCGTGCCGAACGACAGACCGATGCCGACAGCCCAGGCCAACGGGCCACCAATCATCAGCAACCTCAGGGAGAAATGGTCGCGATTCTCAGCCTTGTCGGTCTTGTGACGAAAGACGACGATCGCGTCGATGAAGATCCACAGAAAGAAAACGGTGATGGCAACGTCGCGCAAGATCATCACATCGCCCCTGATGCCCCAGTCATCCGAAGTCTAGATGAAACTCCAGTAAGACTGGTGCCGCGTGGACCAACCTGCAGTAGCGGACGAAGCCGAAAAATCCATGCAACCCCGGCTTCATGCCACGGTGATCGATTCCACGGGCGTCGCATCGGTTGCAAGCATGTGCGCCTTGCGCCAGCCGCCCCAACGGTAATACGCCACGGTCAGGATCAGCGTCACCAACGAACCCAACGGGAAGCTCCACCATACGGCGTTGGCGCCGATGTGATCACGCATCAGCAGTGCAAAGGGCAGTCGTACGCCCAGCAGCGCGATGATCAGGATCACCAGCGGTGGTATCACTGCGCCAGTGGAGCGCACCACGCCGAACAGTACGAAGCTGAGGCCGAAGAAAATGAACGACCACACCGCGATCGCATTGAGGTGCTGCGCGATGGTGATCGCGTCGCCATCGTTGGGCAGGAATAGTCCGAGTGCGCCGTGGTTGAACAGATAGACGATGGCCACCAGCGTGCCGGTCAGCAGCACGTTGTAAGCGAGACCGACAATGGCAATCCGCGATACCCGGTCCCAGCGTTTCGCCCCCACGTTCTGCGCGGCCATCGCGGACACCGCTACGCCGATCGCCAGTGACGGCATCTGGATGTATGTCCACAATTGCTGCGCGGCGCCGTAGGCAGCAGTGGTCTGCGAACCGTAGCCGTTGACCAGGCTGATCATCACCAGGGCGGCAGAGGAGATCACCACCATCTGCAGACCCATCGGCAGCCCCTTCAGCACCAGTGCGCGCAGGATCGCGAGATCCGGTTTCAAATAGTGCAGCTCACCGCGATGCAGGCAAAGAAAATGCTTGCGCCGGTACATCCAGGCAATCAATGCCGCCAGCGCGACGCTTTGCGCGATCAGGGTGGCAGTAGCCGAGCCGGCGATGCCCAGTTTCGGGAACGGGCCGATGCCAAAGATCAGTAGAGGGTTCAGTGCGATGTCGAGCCCCACCGACAACAGCATGAACAGGAACGGCGTGCGCGAATCGCCCGCGCCTCGCAGCGTCATCATCAGGAAGCTGTAGAAATACATCGACGGCAGCGCAAGGAAGATGATGCGCATATACGCAATCGCGAACGGCTGCGCATCGGCAGGCGTGCCCATGGCGTTGAGAATCTGCGGCGTGAACAGGTAACCAAACACCGCTACTGCCAGCGACAGCGCGATGAAGAAGCCGACGCTGGTGCCGACCACGCGTTTTGCCTGGTCGATGTTCTGCGCGCCCACCGCCTGCCCGACCAGCAGCGTGTTGGCCATGCTGATGCCGAACACCAGCCCGAGCAGGAAGAACAGCACCAGGTTCGCGTTCGCGCTCGCCGTCAGCGCCGCTTCGCCGAGATAGTGGCCTATCCACACCATGTTGACCGAGGCATTCAGCGATTGCAGCACGTTGGCGCCGAGTATCGGCAGTGAGAACAGCAGCAGCGTGCGGGCAATCGGGCCTTCGGTCAGCGAAGGTTTGCGGGCAGCGGAAGGTGACATGAGTGCAAGTCCGGATGTGCTTGTGGGTGTGCTGGGCAAAGCTGCAAAACACTGATGGGTTGCACAAGGATGCAGGATACGTCTCCCCGGCAGGTATAGCGTCATGAGAGGGCTGGGTCGACATCTGCGGGCTCGTCCGGCGCGATGACCCGCGCCTGGTCCGCTTCACCCTCCCGCAACATCACTTCGGGAACCATACGGCACTAAAACCCTGCATGTCTCCAGCTCGAAAGGCTTCCCATGGATATGCCACTTCGCGTCGCGATCGCCAGGATTGTGCCTGGCATCTGTCTTGCCTCACTGGCCTTGCCTGCCGCGGCCGCTCATCTGGAAATCCAGGGTGGGCGTAGCTACATGGACAGTTTCGCCAGCAACGCAGCGTTCGTCGAGAGCGTGTTCGACGATCACTACTTCGGCAGCAGTCGTTTCAGTTGGGCTCCCGATGCGTCGCTAGGCTGGATCAACGGTCGCGATCTCGCCCACTATCGCTACAGCAACCCGTCCACCACGGACGACGCGTGGATTCTGGCCGGTGGCGTACGCTTTCACTACGGCGATGCCAACCGCTGGTATCGGCAGCTGTTTTTCAGCTTTCAGCTAGCCTTGCAGAGCGCGCACACGCAGGCGTTGAGCAGTCCTTACGAATTCGTCAGCACGTTGGGCTGGCAGGGGCGACATTTCAGTTTCCAGATCCGCCATATCTCCAACGCCGACCTGCGCGAGCCAAACCGGGGTGAAACCATGGCGCTGGTGGGTGTCGGCTTCGATCTGTAAGGCGTGCGCCCAACCGCTTCGGCAGCCCGCGCGGGTCATGCCGAAGTGCATCCGGTCAACTCACTCAATGACCACCCGCGGCGGCACCGGCTTTCGCGACGAACGGCGGCTTTGCCAGCCAGATGACAAACACCAGGGCGAAGAAGACCCAGCCCAGCAAGTGGAACACCTCGTTGAAGGAGATCTGATAGCCCTGCTGGGTGATCATCCCGTCGATGATGCTGCCACCAAGTTGAGGGTTGCCCTGGCCGAGCTGGCTCATCGCCGCCTGTGTGGTGGGACTGTAGGGGGTGATTTGTTCGGCCAGCTGTTCGTGATGCAGTACCGCGCGACGATCCCACAGCAAGGTGGTGATCGACGCGGCGAAACTGCCGCCCAGCGTACGCAGGAATGTGGCCAGGCCGGAACCGGAGGCAATTTCATTCTGTTTCAGGTCGGACAACAGGATCGTCAGGATCGGCATGAAGAACAGCGCCACGCCCAGACCCTGCAACAGCTGCACCATCGCCACGTGGTAGAAATCGATATCCAGATAGAAGCTTGAGCGCAGGAAGCAGGTCACCCCCATCACCACAAAGGCCGCCGATGCCACCGCGCGCAGGTCCATCCGGGTCGCGTACTTGCCGACGATGAACGTCAGCAGCACCGGAATGACGCCCAGTGGCGCGGTCGCGAAACCGGCCCAGGTGGAGGTGTAACCGAGGTTTCGCTGTAGCCACAAGGGAACCAGCAAACCGATCGCGAAGAATGCCGCGTAGGCAAACACGAGCGCCAGTGTGCCAAAGGTGAAATTGCGATGGCGGAAGAGCCGCAGGTCGACAATCGGATCCTTGTCGGTCAATTCCCAGATCAGGAAGATCGCGATGCTGATCGCCGAGACGATGCTGGTGACGATGATGAAGGTCGAGTTGAACCAGTCCTCGTCGTTGCCCTTGTCCAGCACGATCTGCAGCGCGCCGACGCCGATGATCAAAGTAATCAGTCCGACGTAATCGATCTTCGGGCGGGTGGTCGTCTCCACCCGGCCCTTCATCTGGTTCGCCACCACCATGCTGGCGAAAATGCCGATCGGCACGTTGATGAAGAAGATCCATGGCCACGAATAATTGTCGGTGATCAGGCCACCGAGGATCGGGCCGGCGATCGGCGCCACCACCGTGACCATCGCCAGCAGTGCCAAAGCCATGCCTCGTTTGGCGGGTGGATAGATGCCGATCAGCATGCTCTGGGTGATCGGATACATGGGGCCGGCCACCGCGCCCTGGATCGCGCGGAACACGATCAGCATGCTCATGCTTTGCGAAATGCCGCACAAAAACGAAGTCAGCGCGAACAGCAGGGTGGACCAGACAAACAGCTTCACCTCACCGAAGCGGCGGGTGAGAAAGCCGGTCAGCGGCAGCGAGATCGCCATGCTTACGGCGAACGAGGTGATCACCCAGGTGCTCTGATCGTTGCTGACGCCAAGGTTGCCGGCGATGGTCGGCAACGACACGTTCGCGATCGTCGTGTCCAGCACCTGCATGAACGTAGCCAACGACAGACCGATCGTGGCCAGTACCAGGTTGGGTGGACGGAATTGAACGGTCATGAGCGTCAGTCTATGAAGGCGGGTCTATGAAGATGGCGAAGATTTGCTCCTCCCCCTGCAAGCAGGGGGAGGCTGGGAGGGGGTTGTCCGAGCTTGCGCAAGATCAAAAGCACCCCACCCCAACCCTCCCCTGTAAGCAGGGGAGGGAGCTTTATTACTTTTCGCCAGCCATGTTGGCGTGGATGATCTGAGCGATCGCCACATCCGCCTTGGCCAGCTGCTGCTTGTAGATGTCGGTGCTGAATAGCGGCTCGGTCGGCGGTTGCTGTGCCAGCGTCGGACCGCTCTGATCGTGCAGGTTGACGTCCACTTTCAGCGACATGCCCAGACGCAACGGGCGCTGGTCGAGCTGCTGCGGGTCGGTGAACACCACGCGCACCGGAATGCGCTGCACGATCTTGATCCAGTTGCCCGTGGCGTTCTGTGCCGGCAGCAGCGAGAACGCGCTGCCGGTGCCGACGCCGAGGCTCTCGACCTTGCCCTTGTACTTCACCGAGCTGCCGTAGACGTCGGAATCGATCTCCACCGGCTGGCCGATGCGCATCTTGGCAAGTTGGGTTTCCTTGAAGTTCGCATCAATCCACACGCCATGCAGCGGTACGACGGCCATCAGCGGCGCCCCCGGCTGCACGCGCTGGCCGACCTGCACCGAGCGCTTGGCCACATAGCCATCCACCGGCGCCACCAGGGTCGCGCGCACGTCGTCCAGGAACGCGGCGCGCAGCTTGGCCGCGGCCACCTGCACGTCAGGATGCGAAGCGACCACGGTGTCATCGACCAGCACCTTGCTGGTCTGATACTGCTGCTGGGACGAGATCAGGCCGCTTTCGGCGGCGTTCAGTTCGTCGCTGGCGTGCGACAACTCCTCGGCCGAGATCGCGCCGGATTTAGCCAGATCACGACGACGGTTGAAATCCGCGCGCGCCTTGTCCACCGCAACCTTGCGTGCAGCGACGTCGGCTTGCGCACCGTTGACGCTGCTGTACAGGCCGCGCACCTTGCGCACGGTGTTGGCAAGGTTGGCCTTGGCTTCGGCCAGCGCCACGTCGGCGTCGCTGGGATCGAACTGCACCAGCACCTGGCCAGTGCGCACCCGGTCGCCATCATCGGCGCCGATGCTGACCACGGTGCCGGCAATCTGCGGGGTGATCTGCACCACGTTGCCGTTCACGTAGGCGTCGTCCGTACCCTCGTACCAACGGCCCTCGAGGAAATACCACAGCGCCCAGCCGATGATGCCAAGCAGCACGACCACGATGAGCACGCGCAACAGCAGGCCGCGGGAGTTTTTCGTGGGTGGCGGGACGACCGCGCTCTGAGTCGGCGTGGCCTGGGGCGACGCGTTCTCGGCCGGGATGGGATTCTGGCTGGACATGGGGCTGCCTCAGGAACGATGGGATGTGGGGGGAGAAAGTTCGGCATCGGCTTGCGGGCGATAGCCGCCGCCGAGCGCCTGAATCAGTTGCACCGAAAGATCGGTCTGCTGTGCGCTCAGCGCTGCCATGCGCTGCTCGGCAACCAGCAATTGCTGGCGCGCGCTCAGCGCTTCCAGATAGCTGCCGATGCCGGCCTTGTAGCGCAGCTCGGCGAGCTTCCAGGCATCGCTGGCGGCGTTCAGTGCACGCTGCTCGGCTTCGATTTGCAGCTGGACCGAATTGACCGCGTCGTAGTTGTCCGACACTTCGTTCAGCGCGCTGACCAGGGTCTGGTTGTACTGCGCAACAGCCAGGTCGTACTGCGCATCCGAGCCGTTGAGGTTCGCGCGCAGGCGGCCACCGTCAAAAATCGGCAGGCTGATCGAAGGGCCGACGCTGTAGAACCGCGCCGGCATCTGCAGCGGGTTCACGCCCTTGCCAACGGCAAGGAATCCGGTGAGCGCGCTGAGGCTGACATTCGGCAGAAACTCGGTCTTCGCCGCCTTGATGTTTTTATTCGCCGCTTCGACGCGCCAGCGCGCCGCCACCAGATCGGCACGATGACCGAGCAGGTCGACCGGCAGGTTCGCCGGCACCGTCAACAGCGATGGCTGCATCAACTGCGGACGCGCGATATCGAGCCCGCGGTCCGGACCTTTGCCGAGCAACGTGGACAACGCGGAACGCGCGGCATCGACCGCACGATCGGCAACCGCCTGCTGTCCTTCGGCGCTGGCCACCTCGGAGTCGGTCTGCTTGAGCTGAAGCTGGTTGTCGATGCCGGCATCAACGCGCTGATGAGTCAGCGTGCCCGCTTCCTGCGAACGCGCCAGCTCGGCCTTCGCGACATCCTGCTGCGCATAGGCATAGCCCAGTTGCACGTAAGCGCGCGCGACATTGCCGGACAACTCGATGCGCGCGGCGCGCGCCTCGATCTCGACCGCACGCGCCTGGCCCAGGGACGCTTCCCAGGCGGCACGCTTGCCACCCCACAGATCCAGGTCCCACTTGAAGCTGGCATACAGATAATCGGCCGGTGCGTAATGACCCGCACCAAAGCTCGGCGGGAACGCCGTGCCCGGCAAACGTGTGGCGTCCACCGCCGCGCCAACGTTCAGCGTGGGGCTGCGCGCCGCATTGGCGATACCGGCTTCCGCCTGGGCCTGACGGGCACGCGCGTCGGCCACAGCGAGGCTCGGATTGTCGCG
>JBAPPP010000105.1:0-1944 GCA_049280175.1 Rhodanobacter sp. | reverse complement strand
GAGGAAGAAGTCAGCAACGCTGTCGATACGCTGTCCACCCTGCTCGAGCCCATCATCATGGTGGTCCTCGGTACGCTGGTCGGCGGTATGGTGGTCGCGCTGTACCTGCCGATCTTCAAGCTCGCCGGCACGTTCTAAAACTCGTTAACGCGAAGGCGCCGCAGTTATTGCCGAGTTACGGCGATAATGCGGCGTTTTCTTTGTGCAGGATTAAGTCATGCCCGACATGCCACTGGTTGTGTGGATCGCTTTTGCTGGTGTGCTCGGTTTGCTGGTTGGCAGCTTTCTCAATGTGGTAATCCTGAGGCTGCCCGAACGCATGGCAGCTGGGTGGCGACAAGAAGCACGTGAGGTACTGGAGCTCGAGGTGGATAACACGCCGCTGCCTCCAGGCATCGTGCGCGAGCCTTCGCATTGCCCGCAGTGCAAGCACCCTCTGTCGGCGAGGGACAATATTCCGCTGCTAGGCTGGCTGCTGCTGCGCGGGCGCTGTCGCTACTGCAAGACAAAAATCTCGATCCAGTACCCGCTGGTGGAACTGCTCAGCGGCGTACTGAGCGCAGTGATCGTGTGGAAATTCGGCCCGTCGTGGACGGCACTGGCGGGGCTGGTGTTCACCTGGACGTTGATCGCTCTATCGGGCATCGATCTGCGCACCCAGCTGCTGCCCGATCAACTGACGTTTCCGTTGCTATGGCTGGGTCTGCTGCTGGCGCTGTTGCCGATGTTCGTCAATGCACCGTCGGCGATCATCGGTGCAGCCGTGGGTTACCTGAGCCTGTGGAGTGTGTACTGGTTGTTCAAGCTGATCACTGGCAAGGAAGGCATGGGTTACGGCGACTTCAAGCTGCTCGCTGCATTGGGCGCCTGGATGGGACCGCTTTCACTGCTGCCGATGATTCTGCTGTCGTCGCTGATCGGCGCACTGGTCGGCGGCAGCCTGATCGTTTTGCGCAAGCACGACCGTCAGCTACCGATGCCTTTCGGGCCATTCATCGCCGCTGCCGGATGGGTCTGGTTTGTCGCTGGCCATGATCTGCTGCAAGGCTATCTGCAAGTGACCGGCTTGCGATGAACAAGCCTGTGCCAGCGTTGGTCATCGCACTAACTGGCGGCGTTGCTGCTGGCAAGAGTGCGGTGGCGCGGCGCTTTGAGGCGCTGGGTGTGCGTGTGTATGACGCTGATGTGGCCGCGCGCGAGGTTGTCGAGCCGGGTACGGATGGGCTGGCCGCTGTGGTAGACGCATTTGGCAGCGGCGTACTCGACGGCGCGGGGCGGCTGGATCGTCCGGCGATGCGGCAGCGGGTGTTTGCCGATCCTGCGGCGCGACGGATGCTGGAGGCGGTTATTCATCCGCGTGTGCGTCAGTGGCTGCATGATCGCGTTGTGGCGGATACCGGGCCGTATTGCCTGTTGGCAATTCCCTTGCTGGCTGAAAACATCAGGCATTACCGTTGGGTCGATCGCGTGCTGCTGGTCGACGCGCCAGAGTCGGTGCAGTTGGCACGGCTGATCGCACGCGACGGCATCGACGAGACGCTGGCGCGGCGCATGCTGGCGCATCAGGCTAGCCGCGCCGAGCGGCAGGCATTGGCTGATGACGTGATTGAGAACAGTGGTGACGAGGCTGCTTTGGACGATGCCGTCGCTGACCTCCATCAGCGTTATTTGGCACTGGCCTCAAAATCGTAGGAGCGCACCTTGTGCGCGAACGTCGTGGCGCGGTATCACCTCTTCAGGCATATGCGCTCAAGCCTGTGAGTGGTGGGGCGTGCTCCGCTCGTCATCTTCTGGATCGGTGTCGTCGTTTTGGGAAGGCATGGCGTAGGTTGGGGTGAGCACAGCGATGCCCAACATCGCGACGGAATGCTCGAAGTACCTGTCCGGGTTCGATCTGCTGGTGCCAACCTACTCGCTGCGGAACTCTTGAGGTCATTGTTGGGC
>JBAPPP010000104.1:0-4386 GCA_049280175.1 Rhodanobacter sp. | reverse complement strand
CGCACTGTTGGGCTCGCTGAAGCGCAGCTTGTGGCGGCAGGCGGGACACACGCCCGCACTTTCCAGGATGGTCTCCCGGCAGTGCGGACAAGTGCGCGTCGCCCCGGCCGTGCCCGGGGGTGTGGTGGTCACGAAATTGTGCCGTTATGCCCGTGGGTCTTGTGCGCGCTGTTGCCGTCCTTGGTTTCGTCCCAGCCGAACTCGGCCTGGCCGCGCATGCGCGAACCTGCCGCCACACTGAGCGATCCTGCTTTCAGGTCGCCGGTCAGCGCGCCGGTTTGCAGCAATTCCACATGCACCGCGGATTCGATGTTGCCGATCAGTTCGCCCGCGATGGTGACCTTCTCGGCACGCACGCTGCCGGTCACCTTGGCGTTGGGTTCGATAGTGAGGTCGCCGCGCACGTTGACGTCGCCCTTGAAGCTGCCCGCGATGCGTACATGGCCTGCGCCTTCGATCTTGCCCTCGATGGTGATGTCGGGCGCGATCAGCGATTCGGTCTTGGGCTTACCTGGCGCAGCTACGACGGGCGCGGGTGCGGGCGTGGAACCGAACGCAGGCTGCACTGGCGTTTGCACTTCGGGCTTTGTTTCCGGGACGGCACGTGGCGTCAAGTCCATGGTCTCGCGCGTTTCGGTGGCGGTTTTGACGGGTTCTTTCCACAGGGCCATGGGGCACTCCACTTCGCTGACAGGGAGGTTGACCGTACCCCCAAACGGACGCGATGAAAACCGTGTCAAATCATACTGTTCAGGTTGCATCGGTAGAGTTAACGTCAAGGTCTCAAAATCGACTAGCGAGGTTCAGGTTGTGCGGGCCCGGTTCGGTATCGTTAGAAGGAAAAAGGGGAAACAAAAAGTCAGGGATAACTCGGCGGTCAGCGGCGATGTGGGCCGATCGTCTCTGGTCTTTGAATGTCGAGGACGCATTCCTTCCGACATTGGCGGCTGGCTGTCCGATCAGGTAGAAAAGCGCACTGTGCTGCGTTTCCGGAGAGTTGCCGATGAAGCTCACTTCGCTGAAGCCCCTGACCGGCGGCATACGCGCCGCAAGTTTTCTCGCATGTGGCCTGCTCTTGCTGGCGTTTGCTGGCACGGTGGCCGCAGAGACAAAAGGCGATCGTCATGGAGACTGCCGTATCGGCATTTACCAGCTGCGTGACGGCAGCGATGTCGATATCGGTTTGACCGATGGCGATCATATGCGCTGGCGGCGCAAGGACGGTACGACCGGCGTGTTGACGGAAACATCGAACGACCAATGGACCAGCACGCTGGGTTGGACCGACCGCTCCGATGGCAAGCACGTGTCCTTTTCCGAATGCAGCACAGGACAAATCGTTTTCGATGGCGTGCCAGGTCGGCGGATTGCACTCGACGTGACCGACACGGTGTTCCAGGGCGCCGGTGTGCATCTGGCTGGCCGTCTGGTGATGCCCAAAGGTAAGGCGAGGGTGCCGATCGTGGTGCTGGTGCACGGGTCGGAGGATTTTTCGGCGCGCGATTTCTATGCGCTGCAACGGCAACTCCCCAGCGAAGGCATCGGTGTGTTCGTCTATGACAAACGCGGCACTGGTGAGTCTGGTGGGCGCTATTCGCAGAATTACCTGCTGCTCGCCGATGACGCGATCGCCGCGATGCACGAAGCGAAACGTCTCGCTGGCGACCGTGTGGGCAGCGTCGGTTATCAAGGGGGCAGCCAAGGTGGCTGGGTCGCACCGCTTGCCGCGAAGATCGAACCGGTGGATTTCGTCATCGTGGGCTTCGGCCTCGCCGTTTCGCCGCTGGAAGAGGACCGCGAGGCGATTGCGCTGGATATGACGCGCCAGGGTTATGGCGCGGACGTGATGGCCAAGGCGATGAAAGTCGCCGACGCCACTGCCGCGATCGTGCGCAGCGACTTCCGCGAAGGCTACGATCAGTTGGCGGCGTTGCGCGTGCAATACGCGAACGAGCCCTGGTTCAAGCACGTGCATGGCGACTTCAGCTTTTATTTGCTCGACAACCCGGAAGCCATCGTGCGCGAGAAAGGTCCCGCCCTGCTGGCCAATGTCCCGGCGGACTACGATCCGATGCCGGTGCTGCGCAATCTCGATACCCCGCAATTGTGGATACTGGGCGAAGACGACACCGAAGCCCCCAGTGCAGAGACGGCGCGACGCCTGCGCGAGCTGATCGCGAAAGGCCAGCCCATGACGCTGGCGGTGTTTCCCCATGCCGACCACGGCATCTACGAGTATGAAACCAAGGGCGATGGCACGCGCGTATCCACGCGCAATCCAGACGGCTATTTCGCGATGATGCGCGATTTCATCCGCAACGGACGGCTCGAAAATCACTACGGCAGCAGCACGATCACGCGATCTACTAAGGACGGTAATAAGCAGTGAGTACGATGAATAGCAAGCCCAGTGCAGATCCAAGAAGCGCGACGAAGTCGCGGTCGGTGAGGCGCATCTTGGGGAAAAATGTCTGTGCGCGACGATGCAGCTGTCTGGCACCCCATAGGGTTGCAGGTGCCAAGAGAAACGGAAGCCTCAAATTGTTCACAACCGATGTCTCCATGACAAACATCAAGGCCGTGGCCGTCGCTAACACACACCCAAAAAGCATGACCTTATTGCTGAATATTGAGGAAGACATGATCAGAATGGCCGCATAAAACGGCCATTGGACAAAGTTGCCTGGCCACCACCAGGCGATAGCGGCAAGCAGGCTCAGCGCAGCTATGCCCCAGACTTCCGTTGGAACCCACTGCAAATGAAGGGCCTGTCGGAGCTTATCGAACCGATGTCGAAGGTAGGGGAACGCTCGTCCCCTCCAAAAGTTTCGGATCAAAGCGATAGCCTCGACAAGGAAGAGCACGGCTGCCATCGCTGTTGCCACCCACAGCCCTATGAACACGACCGGTGGCGTTTGATTTACATCCATCAGCGCATCGGTCAACGACAATGCGATCAGCAAGAGGCAGACGGGCAGCGCGATCGAAAGCCGCATCAAGGTTGGCACGGGGGCCAAGACCCGCTGCCAGAAGCCAATAGTATCTTTCCCGAGCACGTCTACCACGGCCGGCTCACCGTACAAATGGCTCACTTTGCGAAAACTCTGAACGATATCGCGACGATTGTTGAAGTAGATGGCGAACAGCCACGCGCGCTTGCCAGCGCCGAACTTTCGGAGGCGATTGATAACGCGATGAGTGCGATCCAGGCGGAAGCGCTTGTCATCCAGCCATTTGCGGAAATCGTCGGCCGCCAGGCGCTGTCGTACCTTTGCCAACAGGACGTCGTTTCCGCCGACGCGATTTCGATAGTCAGTCCACGAAAAGAAATCGGACAAAATATCGATGATGTCCCGAGCTACGGCGCCTTCATCGGCGATTCGCCTCAGCATCGCCTGCGAGGTCGCCGCCTTGAAGTCGAGTGAGAGAAGATCTTCATGATGCTGGAGCCAGAATGCGAAAGGTGAGGGTTGATCCTTGCGACGCCGAGCTTCTTCCAGAACGTCACTCACGACCTCATGGACAGAGCGCGGAGCACTCCGCCGGGTATCGTCTGAAGTTCGGCGCATAGCAGGTGGCAACGGCGTCGCAACAGGGGCCGAGGTGCTTCTATCCGTCGCCCCCCCGCGCCATCGAACCGGTGACACACCAGCCAATGGTTTGGGCAACGGGGGTGCCGCAGGTGGCAACAGCCTGGCAACGGGAGCAAGGGTGCCTCTATCCGTAGTACCGCCGTGTGATCGAGCGAGTTCCTTGTCGGCCAGTGGCATGGGTGACGGTGGCCTTGCGTCATTTGGCGAATGCGGCCTTTCGGCCGCTGAGGCAGTCGGCTTCGTTGTGACTCTCGTCAAGGCCAAAAGCACCCCGTCGTAGGCCTCGCGGAGTTGCGCGAATCCTTTGGGATCGTCTTCCGGGCGGCACAACTTCAATCGAATGGCGTAGGCACGCTTTATTGAGCGCACATCGTCAGTTGGCGCAATCGCCAGCACGGTCCACCATGCGGGGTTCAAATCGGCGACTCCGCCTCAACGCTGGAAAGTGCCGCGCTAAATTGCTTCTGGGCCTCACGAATACGTAAGGGGTCCTGAGTTTCGAGCGTGGCGCGAAAGTTTTGCATCCACTGGGCCAGAGTCGTACGCAGTTCACCCGTGCGCTCCTCATAGAGTCGTTCCGCACGGTCGATCAGGACGATGTTCGCTTGATCGTCCCGCGGGTGCATTTTCAGGTGCGATAGAGCAGCCAGCCGTTCGGCGATTTGTTCGTCAGTCATTGCGTTGGCGTGGTGCTGGATAACAAGCGCATGGCGTACCTGCGTTTTGATCACCAGCGCCTCAACCTCAATGATGCCGCTGACATCGTAGGTAAACCGGACGTCGATGGGATTTT
>JBAPPP010000103.1:0-43938 GCA_049280175.1 Rhodanobacter sp. | reverse complement strand
GTCCGCCGGCCAAATCGAGCTCCCAGCTGGCACCAACGCCGACAGTCTCCAACGTCTGGTTGCGCGTATAGCCAGGTAACGCGTTTCCGATCTCGCCCAGCGGGCTCTCGACCGATTGACGTTGATGGACTACCTGACCATCCAGGCTGCCCTGCGGCATCAGCTGCGCGCCCGCTTCGCGCGCCGCCGCCCTGGCCTGGTCCACCCGCGCCATTGCGGCAACCAGATCGAGGTTCTGCGCCATTACGCGTCCAATGATGCGCGTGAGTTCGGGGTCGTTGAAGCCTGTCCACCAGGTATCCAGTACCGGTGCCGGCTGCGTTGTGGTTCGCTGACCGAGCGATGCCTGACTAGCGTACTGCGTGTTCGTTTTCAGGTCTGGCCGGGGGTAGTCGGGGCCAACCATGCACCCGACGAGCCCGGCGACCGCTGCTGCCAGCGTGGCGGCGCGCAGGGTGAAACGCGCCGCACGAATGGACGGTGAACGCGCAGAGTTGGCAGCGATGGGCAAGAAATTCATGACGGTGTCCTGAGCCGATACGGCTCGTTTGACGGGGATAGGTCGATTCGCAACCATGCCAACGATCTCAGTGCGCGTCGGCCGAGGGAGCGACTGGGGCTGCCACCTTGCGCATCAGCGGCACCAAGACGGTAGCGATGGCAAAGCAGAGCGCGATCGCCATGAAGGCGTCGGCGAAGGAGAGCGTCTGCGCCTCCCGGAAAGTCAGTTGCCATAGCTGATGCAACTCGGCGCCTGCGTCGCCAAGGCTGGCAACACGTCCCCCGACTTGATCGAGCCACTGGTTCATCGCTTCGTTGGTTGTATTGAGATGTTCGGCCATGCGATAGAAGTGCAGATTGGTGCGGTCGTTAAGGATCGTCGCGCATACCGCAATGCCAATCGCACCACCGAGATTGCGCATCAGATTGAACAGCCCTGACGCCAGCTTCAGACGCGAGGGTGCGAGGCCGCCAAGCGTCAGTGTGACCACGGGTGGCACCGACAACTGCTGCGCCATGCCGCGCAACGCCTGCGGCAGCAGCAGCTGGTGCGCGCCCCAGTCGTGTGTGATGGGCGTGAAGTCCCACATGGACAGTGCGAACAGCGCAAGACCACCCATCAGGATCCAACGCAGATCGAAGCGTCGTGCAAGAAACACATACAGCGGGATGGTGAGGATCTGGAATACGCCGGTGGAAAACACCGCCTCGCCGATCTGCAGGGCGCTATAACCCTCCACGCGCCCCAGGAAGAGCGGCGTAAGGTAAATCGTGGCGAACAGACCGATGCCGGTAACGAAGGAGAACAGACAACCCAGCGCAAAATTGCGGTCGCGCAGCGCGCGCAGGTCCACCAAGGGGTGATCGTAGGTCAGGCTGCGCGCGATAAACGCAACGCCGGCCAAACCCGAAACCCAGGCGGTCGTGACGATGGTGCTGTCAGTGAACCAGTTCCAGCGTGGCCCCTCCTCCAGTGTGTACTCCAGGCAGCCGAGGAAGGCGGTAAGCAGCGCCATGCCCAGGTAGTCCGCCCGACGCAACAGCGAGAGATTCGGCGAGTCAATGTTCACCAGCAGGGGCACCGCGACGGCGACGAAAATGCCGGGCACCAAATTGACGAAGAACAACCAATGCCACGACCAGTGGTCGGTGATCCAACCGCCCAGCGTCGGGCCCAGCGTCGGCGCCAGTGAAGCTATCGCGCCAATGGTCGCCGCCGCAATGACGCGCTGCTTGCCATTGAAGAAGACGAAGGCGGTCGTGAACACCATCGGTATCATCGAGCCGCCCAGAAACCCCTGCAGCGCGCGGAATACGATCATGCTCTGGATGTCCCATGCCCAGCCGCAGAGCAGACTGGTCAAGGTGAAGCCAGCCGCCGAGATGGCGAACAGCCAGCGTGTGGAGAACACTCCCGACAGCCAGCCGGACATCGGAATGACCACGATCTCGGCGATCAGATAGCTCGTCTGTATCCACGCGGTCTCGTCAGTGCCAGCGGACAGCCCACCACCGATGTCGCGCAGTGAGGCGGATACGATCTGGATATCCAGCAACGCAATGAACATGCCCACGCACATGCTGGCAAAGGCGAAAACCTTCGTCGCCGTGCTCATCGTGGCCGGATCGAAGGGCGACGCGAGCGTCGAAAATCGCGCGTTCATGGCGCGCCTGCACGGCCCGGTGCGCGAGTGTCTACCTCAGCCACGACGGACAGACCGGGGCGCAGCGCGCCAAGCACGTCGTCCTGCTTTTCCAGCACGATACGTACCGGAACGCGCTGCACGATCTTGGTGAAATTGCCAGTTGCGTTCTCCGGTGGCAGCACGCTGAACTCGGCGCCGGTGGCTGGCGCCAGGCTGGCCAGACGGCCATGAAAAGTCCGGCCCGGCAGCACGTCGGCATGGATGACCACCGGTTGTCCCGCATGCATGCGGGCCAGCTGGTCTTCCTTGAAGTTCGCGTCAACCCACAAACCGTGTGCCGGTACGATGGCGAGCAGCTGGGAGCCCGCGGGCGCGAACGTGCCCACCCGGGCACGGCGGTTGCCAACGGTGCCGTCGACGGGCGCGCGCAGTTCGGTGTAGCCGACGTTTAATTTCGCAATGTCACGCTCGGCTTCGGCCTGTATCAGCGCCGCTCGTGCCTGCTGTTTCTGCGAGGCGATCACGTCGAGCTGGCGCTCATTGGCGGTCAGCACCGCCTCCGCCTTGTCGTCATTCGCTCGAGCTGTCTTGTAGCTCGCATCGGCGCGCTGCGCGCTCTCGACGGAAACCGCCGAACGACCCGCCAGATCACGATAACGCACCTCGTCGTCACGGGCCCGAGTCGCCTCGGCCTCGGCAACGGCAATACCCGCCCTGGCCTGCCCGATGATCGCCGCTTGCAAGTGTGCGGTTGCGTCGAGGTTCACCAACAGCGCCTCCTGTGCCGCCACCGCACCGTCAGCCTTCGCGAGCGCAGCGCGATAGTCCCTGTCGTCGATCTTCACCAACAGGTCACCGGCATGCACCTGCTGATTGTCGCTAACGGCCAGCTGCGTGATATAGCCCGAAATCTTGGGACCGATCACCGTTACATCGCCGCCAACATACGCGTCATCGGTGTCTTCGATAAAGCGCCCGGTCGTCCACCAATGCGCGCCGTAAACGGTACCAAGCACCAGCGCCGCACCGATGACGACGCCAAGGATGCGTTTGCGCTTGCTTCGGGGCGGCGCGGTTTCAGTGATGTCGGGAATGGCCGTCCGTTCGACAGCCGCAATGGTGCTCATGGGAAAGCTCCGGAATTAAGGGATGATTCAAAGGGATGAAGAAGAGGATGGCGCGCTACCCTGCAAGCGTTGTTGCCTGCTGGACTCGACGCGGGCACGAAGTCGTTCGTTGGCGGCCGGGCCCGCACGCAAGGTGTGGTGTTCGCGATCGATTTGTTCGCCAGTACGCGCGTCGATGAGCACGGGCTCGACTTGCTCGCCCGTGCGCTCATCGGCGAGGAACATGCTGATACCCTCCTGCGCAAAGTGCCGGTTGCCCCATGCCATCAGAGTCAGCAGCACGGGGCGAAAATCGCGGCCACACGGCGTGAGTACATATTCATGGCGTACCGGCTTGTCGCTGTAGCGACGACGCTCCAGCAGACCGTCTTCGACCAGTGCGCGAAGCCGGCGAGTGAGCATGTTCGGTGCGATGTTCAGGCTCTTCTGGAAGTCATCGAAGCGGCTGATGCCCTGGAAGGCATCGCGCAGGATCAGGATGCTCCACCACTCTCCCACCCGCTCCAGGCTGCGGGCGATCGGGCACTGCGTGCTTTCAAGATTTGTGCGCTGCATGGTCACGCTCCTCGCTGCCAGATCATTGAATGATGGTCATCATATATATGAAACTATCATTATGCAAGTGACTTTGGGGAGGCGCTCAAAAGGGCTTACGCACCACGGAAGCCGGCCACTTTCCGGCAAGCTGCTTAACGCAAAAGATCGGCGCGGCGCGGTGGATCGGGAATGCCACCAAATGCGGCAAAGGCGCACTGGAGTGCGCCGAACGGGGCCTCGTAGGCTAGCGGATAGGCGCGTAGGAGGAAGGCCCGGCTGGCACAGCTCTTCAGCTTCACGCGCTCGCCTGAAGCTGGAACTTGGAGAGATCGCCAGCACGTTTGAAGTGGCATCTCTGTTGCACCGTACTTATAGTCATTGTCAGCGGCCGAATGGCTCTTCCGCAGACCCTGCGATTGCCGTGAATGGGGTTTCGGGATGGCGTGCCCCGGCTAGAAGGCGGCCATCACTTCGCTCACTTTCCCAGCTGCAAGGACAGCGGCAGCTCAATGCCGTCCACCACGCCACGGGCACTCTCGTGCGGCGCCGGGCCCTGCAGACGAATCTGCAGTGCGAGATCCGTGCGCGAATCGGCATGCTCGAGTGCCTCGGCATAACCGATGGTGCCCGCCGCATAGAGCACATACAGCGCCTGGTCGAAGGTCTGCATGCCGACTTCGCTGTTCTGCTTCATCGCGTCGCGGATGGTCGCGATTTCGCCTTTCTCGATCAACTCGGAAATGTAGGCGGTGACGAGCATCAGTTCGACGGCGGGTACACGCGTGCCATCCACGGCGTGCAACAAGCGTTGTGAAACCACCGCCTTGAGGTTGAGCGAGAGGTCTACCAGCAATTGATGACGCGCAGTGTCCGGAAAAAAATTGAGAATGCGATCGAGTGTCTGGTTGGCGTTGTTGGCATGCAGGGTGGACAGGCACAAGTGGCCGGTTTCGGCATAGGCGATCGCTTGCTGCATGGTTTCACGATCGCGGATTTCACCAATCATGATCACGTTCGGCGCTTCGCGCATGGCATTTCGCAATGCATTCTCATAGCTCAGCGTATCGATGCCGACCTCGCGCTGGTCGACGATCGACTGGCGATGCTGATGCAGATACTCGACCGGATCCTCAATGGTGAGGATGTGTCCGCCATGATGGCGATTGCGATGGTCGAGCATCGAGGCGAGCGTGGTCGATTTGCCCGAACCGGTCGCGCCGACCACCAGGATCAGGCCGCGCGGCAACATCACCAGATCGCGCAGTACCGAGGGCAGTCGCAGGCTTTCGATTTCCGGAATCTCGGTGGTGATGTAACGAATGGCAACCGCCACTTCACCGCGCTGCCGATATACGTTGACGCGAAAGCGGCCGATGCCCGCTGGCGCGATACCAAGATTCATCTCAAGCGTTGATTCAAACTCTTTCTGCTGCCGATCGTTCATCACCGAATAGGCGATCGCGTGCGTATCGATCGGCGTTAACTCTTTGTCGCCTAGATAGCGTGGCACCCCGGCGACAACCATCGACGGCCGCGCACCGTGACTCAGGTAAAGGTCGGACGCATGCTCGGCCGCCATGGTAGCGAGCAGATCGGAGATATCCATTGCCGTACCTCTTCGCGAAGGGTAATCGCCGACAGGCCCTCTCACTACTGTACGGATACGCCAGCGATTTTCCAAGCGCCGAATATTGAGGTCGCAATCGGGCGCAATGGTTCGCTTAACCGTAATCGGACGTGCGCTCAGCGTACGCGGCGTCCCTGCGAACAACCATGCTGGGCTAGATGCTCATACGATGCATTACCCACCCACTTTCGGGCGACCCGTTTCCTTGAGCGTCAGGGATACCAGCAACGCCAGCACGATGATCGCGATCCAGAACACCCCCGCATGACGAAAGTGCCCGACGGGATCCACGTTATCGATGCTTAGCGTCTTGCCAAAATGACCAGCAAAGATGGGTCCGACAAAGGCGGTTACGCTGAAGGTCAGGAAGTTGATCGCGCCAGTCGCACTCCCCTTCACGCTGTCCGGATTGACTTCCTTGATGATGGTGTAAGGGATCATGGCTGCACCCGATCCCACACCGAATATCAGTAACGTAAGCCAGGCTGGTGCCAGCGTTGGCATGAAGTGCAGCTGGATGACACACAACAACATCACTAAAGCGCCCCCTATCAGTGCCGGTTTGCGCCGATGCAGCATGTCAGCCAGCCAACCGACCAGCGGGCAGCCGAAAACCCATCCCAAGGGCACCATCGAAGCGGCGAAGACAGCGCTTTGATAGCTGAATAGCTTGTCCTCCTGGAAGAAACGCACACCCCAGACCATGTCGCCAATGGTGGTCGGAACGAATAACAAACCCGCCACCAGTCCGCACAGGTAGGACTGGGGATTTGAAAACACCACTTTATAGGTACTGAGCGCACTCCACGTTCCACCCGGAGCGGTCGGCGCGCGCGGCTCCTTTGGAGTGAGCACGAACAACAGCACACCCGTCACGAGCACAACCACGCCGAGCAATGACCAGAAAGTGGCGACGGAGATTGGCCCGTGAATCAAGGGGCCGACGACCACCTGTCCGGCCGAACCGCCGAGCATGCCCAGGCACTGCGTCAGTCCGATAGCCGTGGCCAGACGCTGTGCGGAAAAGCCGTGGGACGCAAGATAGACAGCGCCAGTGAACGCAAACGCAGACCCGGCTCCCTGCAGGAGACGACCGACATCGCCCAAGGCCGGCTGTGGTACAGCGAAGACAAGGCAGCCAATACCAAGAATGGCCATACCGGTCGGAACAACGTACTTGGCACCCAGTCGATCCAGAAGAACACCGGCCACCAAACTCGTTGCGGCATACGTGTAGTAGTAGTAGCCGAGAATGGTACTGACACCCAGCGCGGTTACGTTGAAGGCCTTGGAGAGTTCTGGAATCATCACCGCAGGTGCTGAGCGCCCCGCGTATTCCAGAAAATAAAACAGCAACGCACACACCCATGCGATAGCAAATGCACGGGCCTTGGGTTGCGCAATCGTTGACGATACGGATGCGTTGGTCACAGAGGCGCCCTCTCGCAGTGAAGCTGATTGCCGTTCGACGACGTGTACGAACTTCTGGCCGCTCAGCGTCCGAAAGCTGTTCGCGCCAACTCGACTATTTCATTGGCCTGACCATTGAGTACAGCCTTCATCATCCAGACACTGAATCCCTTCGCCTGCTCGAGCTTTATCTTCGGCGGCATGATCAGCTCGAGTGGGTTGGTCACGACGTCAATAAGCGCAGGGCCATCGTGTGCGAATGCCTGCTTGAGCGCATCGGCAAGCTGTGCGGGATCTTCCACGCGGACACCATAGATGCCCACAGCCTCCGCCACTTTGGCAAAGCTGGGATTGTCCAGGTGGGTCCCCACGGGAAGAAACCCGCCGGCTTTCATTTCTATGTCCACAAAACCAAGCAGACCGTTGTTGAACACCACGATCTTTACCGGCAACTTGGATTGCCGCACGGTAAGCAGATCGCCCATCAGCATGCTGAAGCCACCGTCGCCCGACATGGATATGACTTGTCGACCGGGATAAGCAATCTGTGCGCCGATGGCCTGCGGCATCGCGTTCGCCATCGAGCCGTGCAGGAAAGACCCCACCAATCGACGCTTGCCATTGACGCGCAGATAGCGCGCCGCCCAGACCGTGGGTTCACCCACGTCGCAAGTGATGATGGCATCTTCATCTGCAAGATCGCTTATAACCTTGGCGACAAATTGGGGGTGGATTGGCCGTCGCGAGGCGTGCTCGACCGCCTGGGCATCGAGCTCGGCACGGGCCTTCTTGTAGTGCTCCACCGCCGTCTTGAGATGCGCATCGTCGGTTTTCTGCACCACCCGGCCGAGTAGCCGTTTGAGCACATCGGGAACGTCGCCTATAACGCCAATATCGAGGCGACAGCGTTTGCCCAGATTTTCGCCTCGAATGTCGATCTGCGCGATGCGCGCTTTCTCCGGGTAGAACTGACGATAGGGAAAATCGGTGCCGAGCAGAAGCAACGTATCGCAGGCCAGCATCGCGTGGTAGCCCGAAGAGAACCCGATCAATCCCGTCATGCCGACGTCAAAGGGGTTGTCCCATTCGACGTGCTCCTTGCCACGCAAGGCATGAACGACGGGAGCCTTCAACTTCGATGCCAGGGCCACCACGGCGTCGTGGGCTCCTGCGCATCCCGCGCCACACATCAGCGTCACTCGCTTACCGTCATTCAGCAGTGCGGCGATGGCATCAATATCGGAGTCAGCCGCGACGACTTGTGGCAATCGAGGAATCAACTGCGGCGATGGCATGCGCGAGCCCGCCTCGCGCAACGCCACGTCGCCCGGGATCACGATGACCGCGACTCCCTGTTTTGTCACAGCCTCGCGGATGGCCGTCTCGACGATCCGCGGCACATGGTCGGCATCGGAGATGAGCTCCACGTAATGGCTGCATTCCTTGAACAGGGACTGCGGATGGGTCTCCTGAAAATAACCCGAGCCTATCTCGGTGCTTGGAATGTGTGCCGCAATGGCCAGCACCGGAACACGATTGCGATGACAATCAAACAGACCGTTGATCAGATGCAGATTGCCTGGCCCGCAACTACCAGCGCACACCGCCAGTTTTCCAGTCAGCTGCGCATCGGCACCCGCCGCAAACGCAGCGACTTCTTCATGACGAACAGCTATCCACTGCGTCTTCTTGCGTGCTCTCAACGAGTCCGTAATGCCGTTCAGCGAATCACCCACCAGCCCGTAGATGCGCTCTACACCTGCTGCTTCCAGAGTTTCAACCAGCCTTTCCGCTACGGTCGTCATGATGGCCTCTCGGTAACAAGGGCGACTGGCTATGGGGTCGAAAAAACAAGCGAGAACCACCCTACAGCGACGCCAGGATTAAAGTTGACGACGTTTCGCTACAACGTCTGGAGTAACCGTTTCCATCTTGTTCCCGAAGTGCGCGATGACGTAGTTCGCCAACGTCGACACCTCCGTGTCCGAGTACGACTTTGCAAATGCCGGCATGAAGACATCGTGCTCATCGATGCGCATCTTGGAGCCTTGCAAGATCACCTGAGTGACATTGATGCCGCTGACGTCGTTTACGCCACGACTGCCAAGTAACGAAGCGTAAGGCGTCTCCTGGCCTTTACCGTTCCACTGATGGCAACTTGCGCAGGCGCCCTCGAAGAGTTTGAGCCCTGCGTTGTTTGCGTCTACGCGGTCCCCGCCGGGGGCTGTATCAGTGGAGGCCAGAACGGGCGGTGAGTGCGCGTCGATACTGATCGGATCGCTGCCTTTGCGCGCGGGAACGCTACGCAGATAGACCACGAGTGCTGCGGTGTCTTCCGGCTTGAGGTATTGAAGGCTGTTTTCCACCACCTCGCCCATTGGCCCGGACGCGGAACCACGACCGTCCGCATGTCCGGTGGCCAGATAGCTCGCGATATCGCTGTCGCTCCAGGCGCCGATACCGTGCACCGTATCCGATGTGATGTTGTAGGCACGCCAGCCCTGCAGCGTCTCACCGGCCAGCTCGTTGCGATGCTCCAGTCCGAAACCGACATCTCGCGGTGTGTGGCATTCCGCACAGTGCCCGAGCGCGGTCGCGAGATACACACCACTATTCCACTGCGGGGATTTCGACGGATCGGCAACAAAGCGCTGGCTCTTGAAAAACGCCGCGTTCCAGAAGCCCATCGCCCAGCGCTGGTTGAAGGGAAAACCAAGATCATTCGTCCTGCTGGATTGTGAGATCTTTGGCAGACTGAAGAGATACGCCTTGATGGCGAGGACATCGCCGCGGCTCAACTGCGTGTAAGAGGTATAAGGAAACGCCGGGTAAAGTCGCTTGCCATCCTTGCGGATACCCTCACGCACTGCACGAACGAAATCGTCATCGCTCCAGCCGCCGATGCCGGTGTCCGTGTCAGCCGTAATATTCGACGAATAAATCGTGCCGAATGGCAGACGAAACGCGACGCCGCCGGCGAAATGCTTGCCCGAACCAGGCACCGTGTGACAGGCCGTACAGTCCGCTGCCTTGGTGAGATATTCGCCACGCGCCAGCACATCCGCCGCCGCAGGAGCGCCGACAATCACCGGCGCCGTGCCCTCCGAGGCGTCGGTGCGATTCAACCAGAAATAGGCCGCCACCCCAATGACCACCAATACAACCACGATGCCGAGGAAACGTTTCACGTTGCCATCCTCCCCTCGCCGGTGCTGGCTGCAGATACCACGCGCTTGAGTGCCGCGGCGTCCTGCACAAGCAGCGTCCGATCGACCGGAAGCTTGTACAGACGCACGCCTGTCGCCGCGAAGATCGCATTGGCAAGGGCCGGCGCAGCGATTGCGGTAGCCGTTTCGCCGAGACCGCCAGGTGCTTCGTTATTTTGGACGCGATGAACTTCGACCAGCGGGGTTTCATTGATCCGCAGGACTCGATAGTCATTGAAATTGCTCTGCTCGATCGCACCGTCTTTGATCGTGATCTCGCTGTACAGCGCTGCGCTGAGACCGAACAGGAGGCCACCTTGAACTTGTGCTTCGATGGAACTGGGATTGACCCCGATACCGCAATCCAGGGAAACCACGGCACGGCGCAGGCGGACTTCACCCTGCGCGGTAACTTCGATCTCCACGATGGCACACACCCGACTCCCGAATGGCTCGCCCAATGCGATACCGCGTGCAACCCGCGACGGCAGTGGCGCACTGCCCCAGCCTATTTTTTCGGCGGCCAGATTGAGTACCGCCAGCGTTCGTGGATTCTTCTGCAGTAGCGCGCGACGGTACTCCAGCGGATCCTTGCCGGCGTGATGCGCCAGTTCGTCCATGAAGCTTTCGATGACAAACAAGTTATGCGTCGACCCCACACCTCGCCACCAGCCGACGACCAGGCCGGGAGGCATGTCGTGGCGAATCCATTCGACCTTGAGATTTGGAATTTCATAAGGCGGTTCGATCGCGCATTCGATGGCATCGCTGTCGAGACCGTCCTTGCCCATCGCCCCCGGTGCGAAGCGCCCCAACACGGTGCCTCCACTGGTGCGATAGCCATACCAGACCGGTCGTCCATTCGCGTCGAGCACAGCGGAAATTCGATCGTGGTACATCGGCCGCACGCGGTCGTGACGGATATCTTCCTCCCGAG
Source organism: Rhodanobacter sp. (assembly GCA_049280175.1). Taxonomy (GTDB): domain Bacteria; phylum Pseudomonadota; class Gammaproteobacteria; order Xanthomonadales; family Rhodanobacteraceae; genus Rhodanobacter. The sequence goes on along the minus strand of JBAPPP010000103.1, from coordinate 32,947 downwards.
TCCAGATGACCTTGAGCGGATAGGACACCTGTTTCGCAAAGGCGACAGCTTGCTCGACCGAGTCCGTTTCCAGGCGGCGCCCGAACCCACCGCCGATGTACTGGTTGTGCACAATAACCTTGTCTTCGGACAGGCCCGTGATCCTGGCCGCCTCGGTAAGAGCACGCGCAGGCACCTGCGACCCTACCCAGATCTCGCATTTGTCGGAAGTCACGAAGACCGTGGTATTGAGTGGTTCCATCGTCGCGTGAGCGAGCATCGGACTGTGATACTGCGACTCAACCGTTGTCCCGCCCGCTGGCCGCTGGCCAACCTCACGCGCCACGATTGACTTGCCATTGAGCGAACTCTCGACGAGCGCTGCACGAAGTTGCTCGGTCGTGAGGTTCGCGTTTTCGCCCGGATTCCAGGTGATTTCCAGCGCTTCGAGACCCTGCTTCGCCGCCCAGAAATTTTCGCCAACCACCGCGACCGCGTCGTCGATATGGATCACATCCACCACGCCGGGCATGGCCCTGGCCACTTTGTCATCGACCGCAGCAAGTTTTCCGTTGAGGGTAGGACACGCCTTGACGACCGCGATCTTCATGCCGGGCACGCGCACGTCGATACCGAACTTGGTAGCGCCTTTCACCTTGTCGGCAGAGTCCACGCGCCGCATCGGCTTGCCAATCAGCTGAAAATCCTTGGGATCCTTCAGTTGTACCTTGTCGGGCATCGGTAGCTTGCCGGCTGCCGATGCCAGCTCACCGAAGCCCAGGCTACGGCCCGAAACCGTGTGGTGAACGACACCTCGATCCACCGTGCATGTCGCGGGATCAACATGCCACTGGGTTGCCGCGACAGTAACCAGCAACGTGCGCGCCACAGCGCCTGCTTCGCGCAGCACCGGCCAGGTAGCGCGCGTACTGGTAGATCCGCCGGTAATCTGGCCGCCCAGCAGCGGCTGCCCGTACAGCTCATCGCTGGCTGGCGAATGCTCGACGCTGATCTGGTCCAGGCCAACGCCCAGCTCTTCGGCCAGCAACATGCTCGCACCGGTATAGATCGCCTGCCCCATCTCGGCGGAACACATCACCAGCCGCACCGCACCGTCGGTGTCGATGCGGATGAAAGCATTCGGCGCGAAAGCGGGACTTCCATCGGCCAGTGCCGCTGCGGCGTCGCCAGGTTGCCGCCGCGCGTTGATCATCGCTTGAGCGACACCCCCGCCGCCTAGCCACAGGAAGGCGATGGCCAGGCCACCGGACTGGATCGCACGGCGTCGACTCACGTCGACGTTGTCGGAGATATCCGCGCCCGCGTTCTGCTTCATGATGCCGCTCCCGCAGGCGCGCTGACGATCGTCTGCATGGCTTCAGCCTTACCCGTCGCGGCCTGCTTGATAGCAGCGCGGATGCGAACGTAGGTGGCGCAGCGGCAGATATTTCCCGACATGGCGGCATCGATTTCCGCGTCGCTGGGATTGGGCGAACGCTTGAGCAACGCCGTCGCCGACATGATCTGTCCGGACTGGCAGTAGCCGCACTGCACCACATCGACATCCAGCCAGGCCTGCTGGATTTTCTTTCCGCTGGGCGTGTCGCCGATGGCTTCGATCGTAGTGATGGCCTTGCTGCCAATCGATCCGACCGCGAGCACGCATGATCGAACTGGCTGCCCGTCCAGATGCACCGTGCACGCACCGCATTGAGCGATGCCGCATCCAAACTTGGTGCCTGTCAGCCCAATGACGTCTCGCAAGACCCATAGCAGCGGCATATCAGCGGGGACATCAACTACATGCGACTCGCCGTTAACGGACAAGGACAACATAGGTACCTCCACTGCGCGTAGAGAATCCCGGGCTGGCGCGCTGGCGCGTACCCCGGAGCCCGTCCCAAACATGCACTGCTAAACGCTTATTCGAGCAGCATAGGCGTAAAAATCGCGTATACCAAGCAGAGGCCAGAATGCCATGCAGAGATAGTTACACCCGTGACAAATGTCGCGCTAGACTCGAACTTCAATCAGTAAGCCTTTATTTCGCACAACTCCGCTATCCAATCCATGGCCGGTAACCTGACTGATGAATTCGGCGCACGAGCTGAGCACGCTGATTGACGCACTTCGTACCTTGCGCCGCGATACGCAACCCAAGGCTGCACTGGCAACACTGACCCGCACCCGCGGCTCCACCTTTCGCCGACCTGGCACACGCATGCTCGTGTTTGGCGATGGGCGCGTGGTCTGTGAGCTATCCGGCGGGTGCCCCCAGCGCGACATCGTGGTGCGCGCGCAGGAAGTCATTGCCAGCACCCTGCCCCGGCTGATTCGTTACAACGCGGACTCAGGGCTCGATGTGTTGCTGGAGATGGGCTGTGGTGGCGAGCTCGAGGTATTGATCGAGCCGCTGGCGACAGCGCACGCGGTGGGCTTTGTCGACAGCCTGGCGCAATGCCTCAACGATCGGCGTTGTGCCCACATGGCTACCCTGTACTGCGTCGATGAGATGGTCGTGCTGCCACAGCGAATGCTGTGGTGCGAACAGGACCTATTGCACGACGACATCAAGGATCCAGCGTTGACCCGGTCCATCGTCGACGCCATTGCGCCGACGACGGGAAAACGTGTCGTCACGCCACGTCTGCCGTCCGCGCGAGGCGTAGTCGACGTGCTGGTGGAACCCATCGCTCCGCCGCATGCGCTGGTCGTCATCGGCAGCAGTGCGGCGGCGCGCGCGTTATTGCCGTTGGCCGAGGCATTGGGCTGGCAGACCATCCTGGTCGATCAGGACCCGGCTCGCCTGAAGGCAACCCAGCTTCCGGCCGGGTTACGCGCGGTGTGTGCATCGCCAGGCAACTTGCGTGATGCCTTTCCGCTCGATGCGCAAAGCTCGGTGGTAGTGATGACGCACAATCTCGAACAGGACATCGCCTACCTCGCGGCACTGCGCGGCGCACCGGTGGCTTATATCGGCGCGCTCGGATCGCGAGATCGGGTTGCACGCATGCGCGACAACCCCGCGCTTGCCGGCATTCATGTGCATGCACCCGCGGGCCTGGATATCGGTTCGGAAACACCGGAAGAAATCGCCCTGGCGATTGCCGCTGAAATCATGGCCGTGATCAACAACCGCGGCGGTGGCCCGCTGCGCGACAACGAAGGCGGCATCCATTGACGATCGCTTCGCTCCACCGCCCGACATCACCAGTCATCGTGCTGCTGGCGGCGGGTGAGAGCCGGCGTTACGGCGGCATCAAACAATTGGTGGAGATCGACGGCCAGCCCATGGTGCGCCGCGTCGCGCGTACTGGGTTGGATCAAGGCGTTCCGGTCATCGTGGTTACCGGGGCCCATGCCGAAAAAGTCGAGGCTGCGCTCGACGACTTGCCGCTGCAGATCGTCCGCCACGCTGGCTGGCAGAACGGCATGGGTAGCTCGCTCGCTGCCGGCATTCGCGGTGTTCAAGCATCCTTCCCACAAGCTTCCGCCGCACTCCTCTGCCTGGCCGATCAGCCGCTGTTGGACGCGGCGCTGTTCCAGCCAATGCTCCGGCGGCACCTGGAGGCACCGGAACGTCTACTCGTCACCGAGCAGGACGGTGTATTCGGGCCACCCGTGCTGTTTCCCTGCGACTGCTTCGCGGCATTGACGGCGCTGTCGGGCTCGCGTGGCGCCCACGCTTTGATCGAGCGGGAAGCAGCGCGTGTAGAACGATTCGCCTCGACCAACAATGTCGACGTCGATACGCCGCAAGATCTGCAGCGCATACGTGACTGGCTGGCATCCGATAGTCCACGTTAATGCTTGGCGATTAACTCTTTTCCAGCATCGCGACACAAAAGTATGGGAGGTTTCGAAATCCGCTAAGCATTGTTGTGACTGGTTTCGGTAGAGGCCGTTCTCGCTTCGGCGATGATAGAAGCCACCGCACGCTCCATCGGTCGCATGTCGCCCGCAGTGACAATCCAGAGTGTCGCCCCCTCCAGACGAGTGAGTGCATCGGTGGCTATGTCCTTCGCACGCTCGGAGCCCACACCTGGGCTTAATATGTCCGACATGCGATCACGCAAAGCCGCAAAATAGTCGCGAACGGCAGCCGCCGCTGCCGGCGTCGTCTCCGATACGCCATAGGCGAGGTGCAGGCCAATGCATCGCTTTCGATCGCTCAACGTAGCTGCGATTCGATGGATGATGGTTTCGTACATCGGCAACCATTCGCTGCACTCTTCGGGCCAGTCAGCGAAGGTCTCCTCGAACGTCAACGCCATCACGTCAGACACCAGGGCCTCCTTGTTCGGGAAGCGGGTATACAGACTAGGTTTCTTCAGCCCAACGCGATCCGCCAGCTCCTGCATGGAAGCGCCCGCGTATCCGCGCTCACGAAACAGCTCGCGAGCTTCCAGAACGATTTGATCGAGAGTTGCTTTCATTTGCACCCCATGTAAACTACCGATCGGTCGTTAGTATCTTACACGGATGACCCCTTCCGCACAAGGAACCCTCCTAGACCACGCGCAATGAGGCCGACCATGAGCACCCTCCACTCCGAAAATATCGAATCCATTGATACCCAGCGGCGCAAAGCCCTGTTCGCGACCATTGCCGGTGCGGCGGCGCTCACGGCCACAAAGCTTGTTCACGCCAGCGAACGAATGGCGACCTCCAAAAGTGCACCGCTCCCTGCAACCACGGCCGGCCACGAAGCGGTGCCGATGAAAGTCTCCTATCTCAGCCGGAACATCGGCAATGTAGAAGTCTTTTATCGCGAAGCGGGCCCGGCCGATGCACCCGTGATTCTTCTCTTGCACGGGTTTCCGACGTCGAGCCACATGTTCCGCAATCTCATCCCGCTACTTGCGCAGGATTATCGCGTGATTGCGCCTGATCTCCCCGGCTTCGGGAACACAAAAGCACCACCGCGCGGCACCTTCGACTACACCTTCGGCAACCTCGCTCGCGTGATCGATGAGTTCACGATTGCACTGGGTCTGAAGCGATACGCAATCTATGCGTTCGACTATGGCGCACCCACCGGTTACCGCCTCGCCGTTGCGCATCCGGAACGCATCACCGCCATCATCAGTCAGAACGGCAACGCTTACGTCGAAGGCCTCAGCGATCAGTGGGGCGCCTGGCAGACGTACTGGCGATCGCCCACACCTGCGCATCGCGAAGCTTGTCGCGACTCGCTCAGCGCCGACGCGATCCGCAACTTCCAATATTTCCATGGCGCGGATCGCAAGTTGATCTCGCCGGATGGGTACACGCTGGACATCGCCTACATGGCTCGTCCCGGCGCGGAAGAGAACCAGCTCGACCTGATTCTCGACTACAGAACCAACGTGGCTCTCTATCCAGCATTCCAGCAATATTTCCGTACCCATCGCCCGCCTTTACTCGCTGTTTGGGGCAAGAACGACCCGGCGTTTATTCCAGCCGGTGCGCAAGCGTATCGTCGCGATATCCCTGATGCCGAAGTGCATCTGCTGGACACGGGCCACTTTGCGCTGGAAACCCACGCGCCAGAAATCGCGTCATATATGCGTGATTTTCTCAACCGAAAACTTGCGCGTGTCGCGTGATGGCAGCGCCGATCAACCCAACTTCCTCAGGTAGATACTGAGAAATATTTGCAGCCTAGAGAACAATCACTGAGAACCCGAGCATGAACAAGACCGACTCCATGAACGCCGCCGTTTTAGAGAAGCATGGCGACAGGTTTCGCCATGCCAGCGTAAGCCGCCCTGAGGCAGGTCCCGGACAAGTGCTGGTGCGTATCGCTGCAAGCGGCGTCAACCCACTGGATCTGAAAATTCGCAGCGGCAACGCAGCTCACGCCAGACATCCATTGCCTGCGATTCTGGGCATCGATCTTGCCGGCGTCGTTGAGGCCGTGGGACCGGGGGTCACCACGTTTCGAACCGGCGATGAGGTCTATGGCATGACCGGTGGTGTGGGCGGCGTGCAGGGATCTCTCGCCGAATTCGCAGCGGTCGATGCGGATCTGCTTGCCCTCAAACCGTCCAACTTCAGCATGCGCGACGCCGCATCGCTTCCGCTGGCCTTCATCACGGCATGGGAAGGTATGGTCGACCGCGCAAAAGTACGTGCTGGCCAAACCGTGCTGGTCCAGGGCGGCGCAGGTGGTGTCGGGCGTGTTGCGATCCAGATTGCTCGCGCCTATGGCACCACCGTGTTCGCGACGGGCTCGGCCGCCAGTGCCGAGGCCATTGAGGGCCTGGGTGCAACGTCGATCGACTATGCACAAGTGAACGTCGATGACTATGTGGCGATGCATACCGGTGGTGTCGGTTTCGACCTTGTCTATGACACCGCCGGCGGTACGAGCCTGGATGCTTCCTTCAAGGCGGTGAAGCGATTCGGTCATGTCGTCAGTGCCCTGGGTTGGGGAACCCATGCGCTCGCGCCGCTCTCATTTCGTGCCGCCACTTATTCGGGTGTCTTCACCTTGCTTCCCTTGTTGACTGGTGAGGGCCGAGCACATCACGGCGAAATCCTGCGCGAAGCCACCCGGCTGGCCGAGTCCGGAGAAATCGTGCCGTTCGTCGATGCTCGACGCTTCGACCTGACGTCCGTTGATGATGCCTACGAGCTTCTACAGAGTCGGCAGGCGCAGGGGAAAGTCGTAATCGATATCGTCCACTAGCGCCGGTGATGTACTGGATCGGCAGGTAACCAAGGATGCGCTGGCGCACGAATCGCAGGACGCAAGTCAGCTTGGCCACGCCGAGTTCTGGATCACGTCGCAAAAATTTGTCCGATGAAAGTGTGGATCCTTCAATGCCAGCACGTCGGCATTGACGTTGCCGAAAGTGGTGTCCGGTTTGTGCTTGTTTCCCTGATAAAACGCTTCGACGATGTCTTTCTTGAATTGCGTGCCGCGAGGATGCGCATCCACCACAAGCTTCCTGTCCTCCGCGGAAACCACCGGGAACCCGAGGCCAAGCACGTCCATCTCAACTCCGGCAGTCACCAGAGCGATCTCAGGCTTCATCAGCGGCGGAATATTTGGCGTGGTGTGCAAGGCAATCGCCGTCCAGACCAGGTCGGCGGAGGTCTCGGAGATGCCGTGGCTACGTAAAAAGGCGCGCGCTGCATTTGCACTGTCCACTTCGAAGCGCTCGGTTGCCGTGCTGTACGGCGGCACCAGCCCCATATCGTGAAACATGGCGCCGACGTAGAGAAGCTCAGGATCGAAGGCAAGTCCGCGTTGCTTCCCCGTCAATGCCCCGAACAGGAACACGCGCCGGGAATGGTGGTAGAGAAGAGGTGTTTCGGTGTCGCGAACCAGATCGGTAGCCTCACGTGCCAGCTGACTGTCGGGAATCTGGACGCCCGCAATGGTCGTACTCATGATCGGAAACCTCTTTCGTCGGATCGTGGGTGCCATGTCCGACACCCGTTGCTGGGCAGTCCATTGAAGTTCACTTTTCCGAGAGCCGATAAGTGATCAGCGCTTCAGTTGGGGATTGCTTGATCGACATCGGGATACCACGCGCTGCCGCCACCACATAGCCGATCAGGCGAAGCTTGCCTGTGTCGCGACGATCACCACCTGTCATTGAGCGGGACGTAAACTTTGAAGCACGGTAGGCAACAGCTCAGCCACCGTTGGGTGGATGTGCACAGCGTGGGAAATCACGGTGTAAGGCGCTTTGGCATACATCACGTCGAGCAGGCAATGAATTGCCTCGTCACCGTTCACCCCGAAGATGGCTGCTCCGAGCAACATTTGGTTTGCGCCGTCGACAACAACCTTCATGAATCCCACGGTCTCGCCCCGCTCCACTGCGCGCCCGACCCTTGTCATCGGTCTTATACCCACCATGACGTTGCGCCCCGACTTCCGCGCCTCTGTCTCCGTCATGCCGATACGCGCCATGGGCGGATCGGTAAACAAGCTGTACGCCAGGATACGATCGGAAATGCGCCGGCTGTCCCCGTCCAGGAGATTCGCAGCGACAATCTCGAAGTCATTGTAGGCGGTATGCGTAAAAGCGCCCCGACCATTGCAGTCACCCAGCGCCCATATGTTCGACACGCTGGTTCGGCAAAAATCATCCACCTCAATGTAACCGTGTTCATTGACGGCAACGCCAGCCTTGTCCAGGCCCAGGTCGTCGGTATTGGGCCGACGTCCAACCGCGAGAAGCAGATGGGATCCTATTGCTTTCTCGCACGACCGGTCTCCTTCGGCCTTTACACTGATAGCTCCAGCGACTCCGCTCAGGTCGATGCATTCGTCTCCCAGATGCACCTTGATGTCTTCGTCCTGAATTAATTTCAGGATGGCCGTCGAGACGTCTTCGTCTTCTCGCGGAAGCAGCCGATCCCCCCGTTCCACAATCGTTACCTTCGATCCAAAACGACGAAACATCTGCCCGAATTCCAGGCCGATATAGCTTCCACCAATAATGATCAGGTGCTCCGGAAGCTCTTGGAGTTCCATCATTCCGGAGTTGGTAAGAAACGGTACGGATTCAACCCCAGGCATCGCGGGGACGGATGCACGACCGCCGACATTGATGAAGAACGACTCCGCTTCGATGATTTCAGCGCCCACACGCAGGGTCGTGGGGGATTCAAACTGGGCCGGCGCTTTCAGTAGCGTCACATTGTCCATTCCCTGCAACCACTGCTCAAGGCCGTCGCGGGACTGGCCCGAGATGCCCTTTGTGCGCTGCCAGACCTTCTGCATGTCGACCCGAGGATCTGCCGTCAGCACGCCATACTCTTGAGCCCGCCGCGTCATATGCGCCACATAGGCGCTAGCCACCATCGCCTTGGTCGGGATACACCCGGTATTGACGCAGGTTCCTCCAACCAGCTTTCGCTCGATCACCGCAACGCGACGACCCGCCTTGCTCAGACGCTCGGCCAGCGTTGGCCCAGCCTGCCCAGCGCCGATGATTACTGCGTCAAAATGACGGTTCATGGAACCTCCTGAGGCTTTGCCGCGGCCAGGCAGGCAATCACCGCGTCCTTAGTTATCCATATCCCATGCGGGTTTGATCAAACCGCTTTGGATGTCCACCTGATGGGGTACATCATGCCGCCGAGTTCCCATGAATACGCCACTGCGAGGGCATCCGCAACTACCCCATCCCCGGTGGTCCGGGGTCCGGGGTGCTATGGGTCGGCGCTGTCGATCTAGCATCCCTGCAAGGGGGAGCTCAGCAACTAACGCACTCAAGTAGCTCTATTTTTGAGCAAGCGCGGTGCCCTGCTTCAGATGCTGTGGCTGAGCAGTTGCATGCACCACCAGCGCGTCGCCCGATCAGTCAACGTCTGATCAGAGCCAACCGGCCTGGTGACCCTCTGGTACCGGAGCACGCTATGCACATCGAACTTCCGAAACCAAACATACGTTCACTGAAAGAATTCACGATGCACGATCTGATGATCGTGCTCAGTATTCTTACTGCGCTTGGCTCGTGGATCAGGATTACGGCGTGCCACCTCCCCTGTTTTCGGGCAGGGTTGCTCTTCGCCTCGTTGGAGGCGCTACCCGCTTATAGCTCGACCGATCATTCTTTCACTTGGCGGAAGACTGATTGCCGCTGGCGCATCTTTGCGAGCGCGGACCACGCGCCTAGAGTGGTCAGAATGCCCGCAGCAACGGCGAGTAGCAGCGGGTGCTATTTCGCAAGCGGGCTCAAGGCAATCGTTCACCCTCTCACTACATGGAGACCACCATGGCTATTCTCACCATAGACATGCGCAACGGCCGGACTGACGATCAAAAACGCCTACTGGCATCCGCTCTGCTCGACGTGGTCAGCAAGGCCACCGGCGAATCGCGCGACAACATATTCATGGTCATCCATGAGAGCCGCGGTATCGATTTCGTGGAGAACGGGCATCACTTGCCGGACTACGTCAAATCCTGAGCGACACCTGATTCCCAACTAGCCGGAGAACATGCCATGCCGCTTATCCAGTGCCATATCAAGCGAGGCTTGTCGCCTGAGCAAAAGCACTCGCTCATGCGCGAGCTCACCGAGGCAACGGAAGTAACGCTCGGAGCCGATCCTAAGTTCGTCACCGTCGTCATTCACGAACACGACGCGTCAAACATCAAGGAGATCGACTACATCTCTCCCTACCCAGGAGACCTCTAGCGATCATTGCCGCTGAATTCAGCTGCCGTCAGAGCCGCCCCCGATCGGCAAGAGAGTGGATCCGCGTGCCCAGCATTACGATAGTCATCCCAGCTGGTACCGAACCGTTGATTGAATCTGAAAGGAAACCATGACCATGAGCGGCCAACCCTTAACTAGCGGCATTGACCATATCGGACTGACCGTTCGCGACTTGAACGTCACGCGAGATTTTTTCATCAACGGACTCGGCTGGACCCAGGTCGGAGAGCGCCCCAGCTACCCAGCCGCGTTTGTATCCGATGGACGCATCACCTTGACGCTGTGGCAAGTCACTAACCCAGACAACTATGTCGAGTTCGACCGCAAGACCGGCGTCGGATTGCACCACCTCGCTTTGCGAGTAGGCAGCGAGGAAGCACTCCAGGAGTTGTTCGCGCGGATCTCTGCGTGGCCAGGCGTCGTGGTTGAGTTTGCACCAGAGAACCAGGGCGAAGGACCCAAGCGGCACACAATGATGTACGAACCGGGTGGCATCAGACTCGAGTTCGATTTCGACCCACGTATTTCGATCGCTTAAGCGCACGCAGCCAGCTCATTCATTGACCTTGGACCCGACGGCTATGCTGTAGCCATCCAACGGGCATGGGCTTTTCTCTTTGAGCCGCTCTTAGTGTCACCACGACGAAAAGAACCGAGACCATTGCTGCGCTAGGCGGCACGCCAGGCGCACCACGAAAAAAGCGGCCGCCTGTGCGGCCGTATTTTTTTGCCAGCACGGAGGGAGCCTTCCCCATCTGAATTGCACTACGCCAACTTGGCCGGCTCAAATCACTCCGAGCCGTTCTTGCCTGTCCTGGCCCCATTCCAGTTCATCTTGTTACACCATAAAGGCGTCTTGCCGTACCGAAGGTACGTGCCTTTGTTGACTTCGCATTGCCCCGTCCTCGCGCGCAGTTGCACGATGGGCCAGGGAAGCCGCGGCACAGCCAGAGCCGCTGATTCCACTGCGGCGCGGAAGAGTGTCTGCCGAATGACAGGGATTCGCTATTCCGCTTGACGCGCCTAGATTAGCGGCTGTCGGAGCCGTTGCCCCGACTGGCAATACAGCGGTTCCCTCCCCCTTAATTCTTGAGAGATAAAAAATATGAACAATCAACGCAAAGTTGTCGTCATTACTGGCGCGTCGCAAGGCATTGGCGCGGGCCTGGTCAAGGCATTTCGTGACCGCGACTATCGGGTCGTTGCGAACTCGCGCTCGATCAAGCCGTCAAGCGATCCCGATATCTTGGCGATTGCCGGCGATATTTCGGATCGCGCCGTCGCCGAGCGCATGATCAAGGAAGGCATGGCCCGCTTCGGTCGTATCGATACCTTGATCAATAACGCCGGGATCTTCATTGCAAAGCCGTTTACCAGCTACACCACGGAAGACTACGCCAGCACTCTTGCGGTGAACCTCAACGGCTTCTTCCACGCCACGCAATTCGCGGTCGCGGAGATGGAAAAGCAGGGTAGCGGCCATGTGGTCAGCATCACCACAAGCCTGGTCGACCATGCGATCGACGGTGTCCCGTCTGTGCTTGCCTCGCTCACCAAGGGCGGCCTCAATGCCGCCACCAAGTCATTGGCCATCGAGTACGCCAAGCGTGGCATCCGTGTGAATGCCGTGTCGCCGGGCATCATCAAGACACCGATGCACGCGCCAGAGACGCACGGGGCCTTGGCTGGACTGCATCCGGTGAATCGCATGGGCGAGACCACCGATATCGTCGAGGCCGTTCTTTACCTCGAGTCCGCCGGTTTTGTGACGGGCGAAATCCTTCATGTCGATGGCGGCCAGAGCGCCGGTCACTAATGACTCCTGGGGCGGGCGCACAGCCCGCCCCAACGCTACGCAGGAGAGCGATCATGCCTATCATCAATATCCAGATCACCCGTGAAGGTTCGGCTCCGGGCCGCAACGCTGCAACGGAAGAAGAGAAGGCAGCCCTCATCAAGGGGGCTAGCCAGCTGATGTTGGACGTCTTGAACAAGCCACTCGAAGCGACGTTTGTCGTTATTGAAGAAGTCGAGATGGAGAATTTCGGTTGGGGCGGATTGCCTGTCGCCGAATTCCGAAAACAGCAGCAGTTGAAAAAGAAGTGAAACCATCCGGCTGCGCAGCCCCGCTGCGCAGCCGCTGTGTTATCCGGGCCGTGAATGGCTCCTCAGGGTTCTGATGGTCACTGCGGCGTGGCCGTTTACAAGCAAGGCATCGTTTATGTCAGCTCAGGCCATTCCAGTCACGCATTCGCCGGACTTTGAATCCAGCAAGCTCAGCTATGCGGAGCGCAACGCCCCGTACTGGCGGCGCAATCTCGCCGTCTGCGTGTTCGGGTCATTTACAACCCTGGTCAGTTTGAGCATGTTGCTGCCCTTCCTGCCACTGTATGTGCAGCAACTGGGCGTCACGTCTTCATCCGCGGTCATACAGTGGTCAGGCATCGCGTTCGGCGCGACGTTCCTGGGCACGGCTGTAACCGCCCCGATCTGGGGGCATCTTGCCGACCGATATGGGCGTAAACCCATGCTGGTACGTGCGGCAATCGGCATGGCCATTGTGATGTCCCTGATAGGGATCGCCCATAGCGTCGTCGAACTTGTTGCTCTGCGTTTGATTGCAGGGCTGGTCGGTGGCTATGCGTCAGCGTCCATTGTCATGATCGGCACCCAGGCGCCGCGTATGCGCGCTGGCTGGGCGCTCGGCTTACTGTCCACCGGCGCGCTAACCGGCAACCTCGTCGGCCCGCTCGTGGGCGGATTTCTACCTGCATGGGTTGGCATTCGCGGCACGTTTTTCGTCGGCGGCGCGATGATCGCCGTAGCCGCCGCCGCGACCATTCTGCTGGTGCGCGAGGACTTTGATCGCGAGTCCGATGCGAAAGATCGAGCTGCCTCTAAAGATGGATCGTCGGCGACATCTAATCGTTACGTCATCATTACGCTACTGCTTACCGCGATGATGGTTCTGTTAGCCAACATGTCAATCGAGCCCATCATTACGGTGTATATCGGACAGCTTGGAGTACCCACCGATCATCTCGCGCGCACGGCTGGCATTGTCATGGCATCGTCCGCTCTGGGTAGTATGCTGACCGCCGCGCGACTTGGCGCACTCGCCGATCGCGTGGGCAGCTGGAACGTCATCATCGGCTGCCTCGTGGCGACAGGACTGGTGATGGTGCCGCAGGCATTTGTGACGCAATGGTGGCAACTGGCTCTTTTGCGTGGGCTCATGGGGATGACAATCGCAGGGTTGCTCCCCTCAATTGCAAGACTTGTTCGCCATTCGGTCGACGAACACCATTCTGGAAAGACCCTGGGGTATCTGCAGTCGGCCCAGTTCACCGGACAGGTAGTCGGCCCGCTGATCGGCGGCCTGATTGGTGCACGAATTGGCTTGCATGAAGTGTTTTTCGTGACCGGTTCGTTATTGGTCTTGTGTGCCGGGCTTAATCAGTGGGCCCGATCCCGCAATCCGCAGCAAGCTGTGTGAGGAGCTCAAATAAAGCCAGGATGGCTGAAGTCCCAAAAGTCGAAGCGCGTTCCCAGTCCATCTGAAGGAATGATCATGATCAAGAAACTCGACAAAGTGTTGTATACCGCAGAAGCCCACACCACAGGCGGCCGCGATGGTGCAGGCAAGACCAGCGACGGTGCGCTCGACGTCACGCTCAGCTCACCGGGCTCAGGCAAGCCGGGCACCAACCCCGAGCAGCTATTCGCCATCGGTTACTCTGCCTGCTTCATCGGCGCGATGCGGGCGGTGGCACCAAAGCTGGGCCTCAAAGTGCCGGATGATGTCGCCATCGACGCCAACGTCTTGCTCGGCCCGACGGACGGCGGTGCGGCTTACGGTATCGCGGTCAAGCTTTCGATCAGCCTGCCCGGCCTCGATAGTGCTCAGAAGAAACAGTTGGTGGACGCCGGTCACCAGGTGTGTCCGTACTCGAACGCCACTCGCGGCAACATCGATGTCGAACTCGTGATCGTTTGATCACGCTCACCTGCATGGGTGATCTATCGAAAGCTGCTGGTAATGACGCCCGGCGATTTGCACGGACCAGGGATCACTTGTGTTCCTGATGCTGAAATCATGGTTCGGCGTACCCGCTCGCCTCACTACTGGGTGAGCGGTGCTACGTCATCCAGGAACTCCGATAGTGACTGCCTCAGAAGATGAGGGTACCGGCCTGGCGCCTGCAGTGGCATCGGGTATCCGCGCGGGCCGACTGGCACGGCGCGGCTACGCTTCGTACCGAACAGTGCTGGTGCGATCCTAAATATTGCATCGATCGTTATATCAGCCGATCGCCAGGCCTGGTGCCTTGAAATCAATGTGTGCTGGATACGGCACCTCCCTGGTCTGGTGGCTGTGCAGGGTGACATCGTGGTACTTCAGTTTCGCGATGACGTTGCCGTCACCGGCACCGACGCCGGTGATATATCCATCGCAGATCGATAGCGCTGCGGCGCGGAAGTGCGCCGTGAGCTCCAGGTCGAAGCGCAGCGTTCTGCTTTTGTAGCTTCCAATCATGATGTCCAGAACGGGGTGGACGACTTTCACGAACTCGTGCTCAGCCAGATGCACGATGGATCGTTCTCCCAGCGGATGTTTATTGCGATCGGTATATTCGTGGAGCTCTTTCGCCACGCACCATCCATGCGCCACCAGTTCGAACACGTCGTAGTCCAGCACACTGCGCATGCTCTCTGTGGCTTCCGATCCGATGAAACCCCACGCAAGCCTGGTCTTGCTGATGCCCGGGTCCTGGCAAAGCTCATCCTTCACCGTACCCTCCATGCGCTCAATAGGCCCCGGAAGCAGTTCACGCACCTGACAACCGCTGAGTTCAGTCATGGCTTATCTCCTTTCGTTCGATCGAGACGGGGCCATCAAAGATGACCTCACCCTCCTCCAGCCGTGGTCGAAGAGCGATCGCGGGCTCATCCATCTGCGGAGGCAGACCTTGTGTGATGCGCGTTTCGCTGCCTGCTCCGAGCGATGGCTTGATATGGAGCAGACGTCGCGTGATGTTGATCAGGTGTCCCTGGTAGGCACGCAATAGCCCTGCACCGATGCCCCCCGCACCGGCAAGCAGCCCAGCCGCAAAAACTGCCAGCCCCGTCAAGCTGGGTACCTCCAATGACACGTTGGTGTTCGGGTCGATGGCTGCTGAAGGTTGCGGATCTTGGCGGAACACGCGATTGGGCATGGCAAGGTGGAATTTGTGCACGACCGTGACGGTTGCGAACCCGGCCTTGTTCAACGTGGATGAGGCCTGATCCGGCGTCATGCCTTCTACATGCGGCATGGGAGGAGGAGGTATCAGTGTGCCGACCGTTATCGCCATCGACGAATTCATCGATGCAATCGATCCTGCCTTCGGAACTTGGCCAATAACAAGGCCGGCCGGCCCCGGCGTGGTTTTATAACTAACTCCCCCGGGCCGGAAACCCGCTCTCTTTAAAATGACCTGTGCGTCGTCGACCGTACGACGGAGCAGATCGGGGACGACGTTATTGCCCGAGGCCAACCAGTACATGACCGTCGCGCCAGGCTGTACAAGTGTTCCTGACACCGGCTCAGTGCGGGTTACCTGCCCCTGCTGCCTTCGACTTGACTCGTCACCCTGGGGAACAGCGTGCAGTTGAAGCTGTGTGAAAGAAGCCGTGGCATCGGATTCTGACGATCCAACAACATCGGGGACCCTAATGTCGGAGATTCTGGACACCTGAAGACTGACCGCCGCTATGCCATGCATATCGGTGCCTGGGCTTGGGCTTTGACCAATGACCACTCCATTAGGCTGGTTCGAAGTCATGTATTGGAGACTGGGATGCGGGAGCTGCATCTTGCTCAAGATGCCTAGCGCATTCGTGTAAGGCATCCCTATCAAAGGCGGCATCGTCTCAGATGGTGGGAGTGGACCGCGAGACACTTGCAGAGTGACCGTCTCTACGCCTTTCACATTGGCGTATGCAGCCGGCTGCTGGCCGACAACAACCCCCTCGGGCTGATTCGAAGGAGCGTATTGGAGACGGGGATGAGGAAGCTGCATCTTGCTCAAGATGCCTAGCGCATTCGTGTAGGGCATCCCTATCAAATAAGGCATCATCTCAGATGGGGGGAGTGGACCGCGGGACACTTGCAGAGTGACCATCTCTACGCCTTTCACATTGGCGTATGCAGCCGGCTGCTGGCCGACAACAACCCCCTCGGGCTGATTCGAAGGAGCGTATTGGAGACGGGGATGCGGAAACTGCATCTTGCTCAAGATGCCTAACGCATTCGTGTAGGGCATCCCTATCAAATAAGGCATCGTCTTGGACAAAGGTCCGGCGACGACCGCTGGCGGTATGTGTGGGGGAGACTCCGCTTGTTGCTGCGACTCCTGTACTGACTTTATGTCTTCGTGCGGCTTTGCTGGTTGCGGCGGCCCCTGCCAAGCAGCAATCGGCGAAACGAAACACATCGCGAAAACAATGAGCAATCCCCATCGCCTGCATGACCTGATGGTCCGAGTCATCCTGTCGTGAATGGTGGCAAGCATCAGCGCGAACCTGCCGTGCGCCATTCGCTGGATGATTCCTTCACCCATCACGATGTTCATGGGTGCCTCCTCCAAGAAATTGCAACAGATCAGGCCATAACGATGGTCATGACACACCCCTCCCCTTTTTGATCGCCTTCACTGCCTTCTTCGCGACAGGCGTAGCTTTGGTAGTCTTTACCGCCTTCTTCGCCACCGGCGCAGCTTTCGCCGTCTTCACCGCTTTCTTCGCAGCGGGAATCGGCTTTGCAATCTTCATCGCGCTGTTTGCAACTGGCGCCGATTTTGTCGCCGGCGCCGGCTGCTGCTGCACGGAGGCGATGTTGTTCATTCCCGCCTGGTTTGCGCCTCGCTGGATCAGCGCGCAGATCGAATCGAAACGGCAGCAGCATTCAGTGAATCCGCCGTTCGCGTTGGAGATGCCTAGCACGGAGTAATGATGCATGCCTCGCGACTTGAGCGCGGCAGCGGCGCCTGCTACCAGCGGCCAGTCGAGCGTACCGTTGCCAGCGACGCGTGCCGGAATCAACCAATAGTCGCCCGTGGCATACAGGCCTCCAGGCACGAAGTTGATCTGAATGCCGTCTTCGAGATCAATAGGCGTGCCCTCAACCAGCGGCACGGTGCCTTGCGCACTCACAGCGACGCTTTGATCCCAGCGACGCAGCAATGGATGCTTCTGCGCCGACGTGTTGATGGCGTAAGGAGTGACGGTTTTCGGCACCGTAAGCGTGACGATGCAGTCGGTGGCATCGATCGCGATCACCTGCAACAGTGGAAATGCGAGCTGCGCCAGCGTGTAGTCGTCGTCCACCAACTCAACCCAGTCGTTGACGGCAAGACCGAGTCGCTGATCGCGACCGAGGTTCGCCAGCTTCACCGCGATCTGGGTGCTGCCATCACCTTGTGGCGTGCTGGGGGCAGTCAACACCGGAAAGACCACCGAACCGTCCTCACGCGACCATTTTATGCTGGCGGCCGCCGTGGTCGTGGTGCTGGCAAGCCCACCTTGATGGACTTCGACCCGGTAAAGCTGGTTCTCGCAGCCGCGATAGCGTGCGTCGGCAGCGATGATGCAGGGGTCGCTGTCCGACTCCACGGGCCCGAGTTGCGCACTCATGGCGGGCCATGCGTACATGGAGCGCGCGCCAAAAATCTGTCGCAAGGTCGCGCAAGGATCGTTGATGCCACCGGCCGCTGTCGGCACGCCGAAGCTATTGCTCAACTGCGAGATATCAGCAAGCTGCTGCTGAATCAGCGTCTGGTCAGCAGCACTGGTCGCCGCCGCCAGGCGGACGTTCAGCGCTGCCGTTACATTGTCGAGCGGCGCGCCTTCGTGGCTGGCGTCCAATGCCAGCATGCGAGCCTGCCACACCACTTGCGCACGGGAGGCGGTATCGACGCCATTGAGTGCGGTATCGCTGATCTCCGGTGCCTCCACGGCGCAGAGATGGCGTTCCCACACATCGAGCCATAACGCGAAACTGTCGGGTGGATCAACCAGGCTGCCACCGTAGACAGTGTCGTCCGGCGTCGGCGCATACGGCTGGGTGGAGAGCGTGCACATCGCGTCGTTCACGCACAGTATTCCGTCGGCATAGAAATGCCCTGCCGATAGCTGCCAGTCCGTCACGTGTGGTTGCGTGGCGATGCTGAAGCCCTGCCCGACCGCCCAACACGGTCCGACCAGGTCCCTCACCATCGTGCGCAACAGATGCAGCTGGATACTCGCCTGCTCGTTCCAGTCTGCCTCCAGCAGCACCCTGCCCTGCTGCTGGAAGACCTGGCTGTAGTGCAAGGTCGGATCGAACGTGACACGTGCGAAGTCGCCTTTCATGGTCGATCTCCTAACTCGCGTAGAGAATGCCGGCGTCGGTATCCGCCGGCACGTATTCGGCAAGCCGCGCGTTGAGGTTCGCCTCGCGCTGCGGTTCGTAGAGGTCGTGGTACACGCCCATCGCCGAGAGGTCGGACGCACCGCTGCGAATCTCGTCGCAACAGATGTCGGCAAGTCGTGCATAGTCGGCCGTGGTGTAGCGCAAGCTGCGGAACTCAGGCACCACGCGAAGTGTTTCCTGCGCCTGCTGCGTGCTGTCCGCTGTGGAGAGCGCGAGATCAGGCTGGCAATGAAAGCGCTGCGGCGTCCGCGAGCCCACCGGCACGTAGCAGAAACGCACGCAGCCAAACTGCCGCCGCAGCACGCGCAATGTGCTGGCAAAGATCGAGTCCTCGGCTAGCGCCACGCTGTGTGCCTGCACTTCTCCGATCACCGTGCAGCGTACGAAGCTCACTTGCACATAGGCTACTGCTTCATCCGGCGCACCAAGCGCCACGCGCTCGATGCCGGTCGCATCCACGATGCTATCGCACACTTGCAGGTTCGGCGGCTCGCCTCGTCGCGCCGGGCTGATCACGGAGATGGCCCCAATGATGCTGTGCTCGACACGCAGAGACGCGCGCGTGCTGTCCAGGGTTACGCTCGGCTCGCCCGGGCGCTTGGGATCGCAATCGCATTGAAGCGCCCAGCCCGGCACCAGCGTGCAGTGGCGGATCAGCAACTCGCACAGATCCTCCTGCACGACGTCATTATCGCTGTCGCCAGACAGCTGCACTTCCACGCCACGCCCGACAATCATCAGGCCATCGAGTAGCAGGCGACTGCCGGGTCCGCCGCTGACTGATAGCGCATCGGGTTGGCTGGCGCGTACGTCCAGCAGGCGCAGCACTGGGCGTGTTCGATCGGCGGCGCGCAGCTGGATCGCTTCTCCTGCGGCGAGCTGCAGGTCGATGCTGCCTTCGTAGACGCCACTCTCAGCCAGCTCGATGATCAAGGCACGCAGCGTCGGCGTGGTGGTCTTGGCCGTCGTCCATGCCGAGAGTGCGTCAGCGATGCTCGCGTAGTGGCCTGCCGGCCAGGTGACCTTGGTCGGATCGCTGTCCGGCAACGCAGTGTGAACGATATAGCGTGTGGCGTTCTCAAGCTCCGGCGTTACGCGTGCGTATTCCCCACCGCCCAGATCGGCAGCGAAGCCGTACTGATAGCTGACCCACACGCCGCGCTTCGGACGATAGTTGGCCGGGAACATGATGCGTCCGCGCTCCGGGTCCACGGCCACATGACCGCGTGGTATCTGGTAGCGCCATGCGTCGAGATCTGCCGGTATCACCGCACCAGGGGGTATCGGCAAGCCTTGGCCCTTGCTTGGCCAGTCGGGCGCGTAGATCAGCACGCTTTTGTCAGCGCCATACAACGCCGTCGATACGGTGGCGTAATCGGCCTGCGGCCCGCGTTCGGCAAAGCGATAACGGCGCAGCGGCACTGGCAGATTGAACTCCTGCGCGATATGCGTGGGAACGCTCTCTTCGATGGGCAACTGGAACAGCGCGGTGTCATTGCCAAGCACGCTGAACGTGAAGCAGTGCGGTCCGCGTTCCTCCAGGCAATAAGCCGGCGACTTTGTGACCGGATAGTTGCGCAGACGAAACACGAAATCCGCGACATCGGGAATGCCGTATCGACCACGTCGACGTGCACTGCCCAGGCGTCGCACGTCGATGCTGTGGGCCAGTGGATCGAACGCCCCATTCGCCCAGCCTATGCACTGCATGACGCCCGGATCGTGCAAGTCGGCATTGCCACCGCGATGAGGATGCTGGTGATCCAGATGCTGCATCCAGCCAAGCAACTTGTAGAACTCCACCGCGCGCGCCGGCCATCCAGCCGAGTCGCGTGCAAGATCCTCCAGCAGGGACAAGGTGCCCTTGCGGCGCCGCGCGTCGATCGTGTTCGCCACGTCTGCACGCGGTGCCAGTACGCGGCCGAGGCGCATCGCGTTGCTGCCGTCTTCACCCAGTGTGGCCGCTTCCGGAAGCAACGTGTAGCCAAGCAGGTCGCCGATATACGGCACCACCCAGTCGTCGCAGGTCTCGATGAACCAGTTGTTGTAAAGCCGCGTGATGTCCTGCTCCAGAACGTTGGCCTGAGTGGCCAGCACACGTAGAAAATCACGCAAGGGATAACCCTGGCCGGCATCGCGCATGCGATAGACAGCGGGCATCAGGTCATACAGGCGGTCCGGATTCGCGCTCATGAAGTCGCCTCCTGCAGCAGCAAGGTGTCTGGCACATCGGCGAGCAGATAAAGCAGCTGGGCCGCCTGCACGGTGCCGTTTTCGTAGCGTGCGGGCATGGCCACCACGCGCTGCGGTGGCTGCGCGGATGAGGGTGCCGGCGGCGTCATCGTCGGCGCGCTGGCGATACTGCCCGGACTGCCGCTTCCATTTTCGCTGCCGTTGCCGTCACCGCCATCGCCGCTGAAATCGGCGAGCAAGGTCGCTTCGTCAAAGCTGCCGAACGCGTCCACGTCCACCCATGCCACGCCAGGTACAGCCTGGATACAGGCAACGACTTCGCTGAGGTACGCGTTTTGCGCCAGGTCACGCGATTCAAACCCAAACGCATTGAGTAGCGACGCGCGTACCAGCGGCTCGACGTTTTCCCACATGTAGTCGGGCGCCAGGCCAACCTTCGCGCTTAGCGTCAGTGCGAGCAACTCGCGCACATCGAGGCCGAGCGACAGCGAGGGATCGCCGTAGCTCTGCATCGCCTGCAGCAGGTTGCGGTAGAGGTCGGAGGTCGCGTCGATCGGCGCATCATCGGCGCCCGCGATGGTCACCCGCACCTGGTTGCCAAGCTTCACGGCAGAAGCTTTGCCCACGCCGCCGAAAGTGCGTGAGAAGTCCGCATAGTCGGCCACCGAGACCAGCCGATCCAGCGCAAGCACGGCAAGGGGCACGTTGCGGCGCGCCTGGTCGCGCGTTTCGGGATCGGCGCCACCGGATGCGCGCAGCGGATTGATCACCTTTGTCACACCGAGCGGCTTGGTCGCCAGCAAGCTGATCTGCTGTGCGTCGACATTGCCTGGTGTGCCGATGCCGTTGCGATAAACCGCAGTGATATTTTCGACACCGGTGGGCAACCGCGCGCCGTGTGTGCCGTCTCCAAAGGTGACGTTGGTATTGCCTGCATTGTCGATGGCGGTGACGAAGTTACGGTCGCCGGCGCCGACGAAGGCCAGGTTGCGCACTTCCTGCCACAGCACACCATTCACGCTGGTGCTCAGCGTGCTCTGAACACCGTCGACCGTGGCGGCCGAAACATAGGTCAGCGGCGACTGCTTGAGCTGGAATGTCTGCATGGCAGTAGCACCGTTGCCATTGCCCAATACCTCGTTGCGCGTCTGGCCGTTGGTGGCATCCACCACGTTGGCGTAGATCGTGACACTGCTGCGAAGGTAGGTGTAAGCCAGGCCAGTGTTTGCAAAGACCAGGGTGCTGTGGATGGTGTCGCCGGGCAGACCCGCAGCAACGTTCTGCTCTACGGCAAGCAACATCACCGGCTCCGCGGCGGTGACCGCATCGGTGCCCGGAACGTCGGTACGCTGACCTTGGACGATTACCCAACGCCCGGCTTTCAGTCCGTCGACGGCAGTGTCGAGAGTCACACGCGTCGCGCCGTCACCGGCAATGCCAGCGCTGCTTGCCGCTACGTCGCCCACGTCATCGGCGAGCACCAGGTCGGCCAGCGGCAACGCTTCGCTTTGCGCGTAGACCTGGATGCCGCGCAACGAGTCCATGTCGGGCGCCAGCCACACGCCCGTGCCACCGCTCGACGTATCGACAAGCGCCACCTGGGTGGTCTTTCCGCTGAGGCCATAGTCGGTGTGTGGCATGGTCCGCACGCTGTCCACCTGGGCCACCACCGGCAGGTTGTTGTCGTCGGTCTGGATGATCACGTAGCTGCCAGCGGCAATGCCGGCATACGAGTTGTCCAGCCACAGCAGGTCGTCCGATTCGTTCGACGTCAGCGTGCCCGGCGTCGGCGTGGAGACCCATTGCGAGTTGGTCGAATCCCATGTCTGCACGATGGTCATCGGCACCGGTGCGTTGTAGCCGAACAGCGAAGCCGTGACGCGCATGGCGAACATGCCGCTTAGTGTCGGCGAGGGATCGCCGTGTGGCACATTGACCCACGCACGATAGAAGGTATCGACCAGCGGCGCCTCGAAATTGAGCAACAGCTGCGGTCGCGTGTCACTGGCAACGCTCAGCGCGGTGCTTACACTGCGCTGCAAGCGCAAGCTGTTGGCTGGTTGCAGCGTCAGCGGCAGAGTCAACGCACCGAACAGCGCGCGGAAGCCGCTGTTGGCGGGTGGGACGACCGAGCCAGTGCCGCCGAAGGCCTGCTGCACGGTCTGCATGAAGCTGATCACCGCTGCCGGCCCGGATTGATAGCCCTCCAATTCACCGAAGCTGCGGCGGAATTCGACAAAGCTACCGCCATTGCTCTTGCCGAGCAGCAATTGCTGGCGCACTTCCTCCAGCGCCTGCAACCAGCTGCCGCCAGTCGAAGCAAGTGCTGCTATCGCAGCGTTTGCCGCGGCGACGATCTGCACCGTGATCGCATCGAGTGACTGCAATACCAGATGGCTGCGCTGATCCAGCTGCTGCACATCCACTGACTGCACCAGCCGGATCGCCGACACACCGGTACTGAGATCACCGAACTGAAAAAGCAGCCGGTCATTTTGCTTCAGGTTGGTGCTGATGCTCGCCAACCACACTTCATTGAGGCCGGCAATGGTGTCGAGCGATATGTTCTGCGGTTGCGTCAGCCGTGGCTGCAAGGCATTCCATTCGTTCTGCGCGTCGAGATCATCGGAGGTCTCGAACGTCTGCATCTGCTGACCTGGCGCTGGCACCGATTGCGCGCGCGAACCGGCTGGAATAGTCACCGGTCCCGAGTTGCCGTCGATGGTGTAGGCGAGGTAGACGCTGGCGGCCACGCCAGGTCGCAGGCGATAGTCGAGCAGCTTGCCGAGCTCGAGCACCGAGCGCCGCTCCGTAGCCGTGCGCAGATATCCTTCGTTGGCGATGCGCTCCTGGTAGAAGCTCAACACATCGGCCCCGATGGCCCACGCATCGAGCAAGGCCATCAAAGGATCGTCAAGCTCGCGCGTGCGCAGACCAGCCAGTGCAGGCAGCGCGGCGCTGCTCAGGTCCATCTGCATGGTGGCGCGGAAATCGGCATAGGTGCCGACGCGATACGTCAGGCTGTTCAAGCCAGGCCGGTTGTACAAAGACAGTGGCGTGCGAGCAGGGGCGCCACAACCACAGGCGCAAGCATGCTGGCCACAGGCGCTGCAGCAGCTCATCGCCCACCTCCCATACAGAAACTGATGCTGCCGTGATCGGGATGATCCGAATCGTTGTCGACCTGGGCAATCTCGCTCGCCGCCATGTGCAGTACGCCATCGGCAGGCACATCGCCCGACTGGCCGACCTCCATGCGTGTCAGTGTGCGCACCTTCACATGCGCCACGCCGGTGATTGCCTGGGCCTGGGCCATCAAAGTGCTGAGGAACACGGGCTCACCCAATTGCAATCGGTCGGGATTGAAAAAGCCCGGCGTGCCGTTGCTGCGTGAGCCCGCCGTGAAGCAGTCGACCAACTGCGCCTGCACCTGCGCCGTGAGGAAGTCGGGCAGCACGCAGACGAACAATTCGATCAACAACGGCACATAGTTCGCGCCCAACACAGCCACGTCGTGACCGATACGTCGATAGCGATAGAGATCGCGCGCGATGCTGCGGGCCAACGCTGGGAGCAGGCTTTCGCGGCCAAGCGGATCGACCACGACGTCCGCCTCGTAGTTGCTGCCGTTCCACGCCATGGCGCAGGCGGCGCCCTGCAGCTTCGGTGACTGCTCGGCAAACGTGGCGTAGTCGTCGGCGATGATGGCGCGCAGCGGTTCGGCACTGAATGCGCCGGGTGCATAGAGCTTCACTTCGGCCAGCGTTTCCGCTGCGGTGCCGCCGCTCGCCGGTAGCGGATTGCGCGCCTGAACGCCGGCCGGCGGTACGTCGGATGTGAGTGCCAGCCATACGATGCTATCGCGCCCCACATTGCCGGCCGTGCCATTGCCGAGGCGCGACAAGGCACGGAAAAAATCGCCGGCCTGGGGTTGTTGCCCCAACACACCATCGCCAAAGCGCAGATGCGCGGCGCCGTCGTCGTCAATCTCCACCACGAAGTGACGATCGTTCGGGCCGCTCTCCAACAAGTCCTGGCACGAGTGCCACTGCCATGCCTCGGCTGGGATGCCTGAGTTGCCTGAGCTGGTATCGATCAGCACGTCGGCCAACGCACCGCCATACACGGTGAGTTGCGGCAGCGCCGCGCGCGGATCACGCGCGAGCAATTTGCATACCGGTGCCTGCGGCTGGCTCGGCAGGGGCTCGGCCCAGGTCATCGGTGTACCGGGCAATACATGGCCGGTGTCATCGGGCGGACAGGTAACGTCCTGCACCGCGCCTTCGCATTGGCAGCAACCGTAGCGCGTGGAGCCGGGCACCAGCCAGCAATCCTCGGCGAGCGCGTTGCAGCGCTGGCAGGCATCGGGCATGTCGGCAAGTGCGCTGGTCAAGCCGGGATAGACGTCATTGCCCACGTCATCGCTGCCGCTGGGCGTACAGATGGCGGCGCAGCTGCACTGCCCCGGCAGGTGATCGCCATGGTCCACCAGCAGCACGTTGCCACGCGCAAGGCTCACGTCCTCCACCCAAGAACAGTCCGGCGATGGCATGCGCACCGACAGACACAGGTCGAACGTCAGCGCATCGCAGGCATCCCAGCTGATCTCCAGCAGCAAGGTGCCGTCGAGTGGATCGACAAGTCCCACGACCTCGGTCAGCCGCACCGCTTGCCGATGGGTGGGATCGGCGTCGGCCGGATTGCCGGTGGCTGGGCCCAATACTTCTTCGAAAATGAGGATATCGCCCACCTGTAATTGCAATGCACGTTGCGGTGCGGCTACGGCGGCTTTGCTCGAAGCCGCTGGGGTGACTGGCGCCGAGGCCGTCTGTGCGCTAGCTGTTGCGATACCTGTCACGCTGGCTGGATCGTTGGGATTACCCGACGCCGCGGCAGGAGGCGTCGAAGATGCGGGCTGAGTCGTTGGTGGATTCGACGTCGCCATCGAAGGCGGGGCCGCCGGTGACGGTGGTGGTGGCGCAGCCGGCAATGGCGCATCGACCAGCACGGCTTGCGTGCTGCCGCGCGGCAGACAGCACAATTCATCGCCCCAGGTGTAGAAGCGCATCGCGCTCTGTGCGGCAATGACGGTGATGGAGGTGGCGCCATCCAGCGCCATCGGCTCGAAGATCGGCGCGCCCTGCACGCGCGCTGCGGCGAGCTGCGTCGCGTCGATAAAACCGGGTACGACGTTGAGCTGTGCCGGTGGTGGCGCGAGCAACAACAGCTTATCCAGTTCCAGCGTGGCTTCGCCCACGGCGAGTGACAGCGCCACCAGCGCACGCGCGTTGCAGCCCTCGTGCATGCGGTAGTCAACCAGCCGCGCATGCCGGCGCACCGAAATGCGTCGACGCGCCGTGCCGAGATAAGCCTCGGTGGCAACCGCGTCCTGGTAGTAGCTCAGATAGTCGGCGGTATAAGCCAGCACTTCGACCAGCGCCACGCCGATGTCCGGTACATGCCGCTCCCGCCACGCCGGTATGTTCAGTGCCATGCGATCAAAAAGCAGCTGGCGGAAGCTCGCATAGTCCTTGGCGAGATAGTTGATTTCCGGCAGTGGCTGCGGTGTCGGCACGCAGGGCGCGCTGGCGGCGCAGTCGAGATTCTTGCCACAGTCGAGACGGAAACGCAGGGTGGCACAGGCATAGCGCGGATCGAATCCTGTGTAGGCGACCCAGCTGGCCGGATCGCTGCCGGAGGACGCGTCTACGATGCACAGGCAATACGCGGTGTGATCGCCTTCGCGATCCAGCAGCACGCGTAGGCAAACATCGTCATGCAGCTCGGGCTCGCGTTCCTCGTTGACGCTTAGCACGCGCAGGCCGGTGATGCGGTCGCCGCCACTGACCCGCACGTTGGCGACCTGGATATCCGTGGGAATGTCGCCAAACAAATGCACGCACAGCGTCACGCCATCGTCGCCCACCTCCACATAATCGATGCCGTTGAGCGTGCTCGTCGTGCGCAGTTTTTCGCGCCGTGCTTCATCGCTGCAGGACGGCATCAGCGTGCAACCGATGCCACCTGCATTCGGTGCGGCCGTGGCGTTGGTGGTCGCGGTGCTCATGACGCACTCCGCGTAAAGGTATCGCTGCGGGCATCACCGGTCGCGAGTACGACGTAACTGAGATCCACCTGCAGAGTGGAGTCATCGGCGGTGACCTCCAGCGTGCCGATGCTGATCACATCAGCCAGGTAGCGCTGCAGCGATGCCTGCATGGTGAACTGCAATGCGGCGGCCAGCTCCGGACTGTTCGCTGCAAACACCATCTGCAGCAGGCCGCTGCCGAAGTCCGGACGGTTCACCCGCTCGCCTGGGCTGGTGAACAGCAACTGCTCGATCATGTCGCGCACATGGTCGTCGTCGTCGGTAGTCGCGGTGCGGCCGTGCTGGTCGAACGCGAACGGGAAGTCGATGTTGATCGCGGTAATCATCACGTCCTCACATCGCAGTGACGCGGGTCTGGCTGGCGACGATCAGCAATGGCGTGCCGGTGGGCACGCAGATCGCCTGACTGTCGAACAGCAGCAAGGGTTGTCCATTCGAGGTCACCCGCGTGGCGGCGGTGACGAATTGCGCGCTTACACACGGTCCATTCGCGGCGATCGGCGGCGGCAGCGCGCAGCCGGCGATCAGCCATGGCGCCGACATCGCGACGGTGGGCTGGCCGCTCACAGTGACCTGTGGATTAGGCATCGTGGCCTGCGCCTGGCCGGCATGTGCGCAGAGCACGCTGGCACCTACATGGATAATGAAGCCAGGCATCATCGTCTCCTAGGTCACCACCAGTGCGCCGTCGTTGATGGTCACCGTCGGGCCCGCGAGCACGATGGTGGCGCCCTGGCCATTGGAGATGGTGATGCCGATGTCGTTGACGACGATCATCGCGCCGGTGGTGCTCTTCAGCATGATGCCGCCAGTGGGTCCGGCCACGTCGCTGATGACCACGGTATTTTGCAAAACCGTCTGCAACACGATGCTCGGGCTGGCCGGATCGCCGAGCAACGCCAGCGCGGGCACTTCGGCGACGACGCCCCAGAAGCCGCCGGTCCAGATCGGATAATCCGGATCACCCTGCTCGAACTCGATCCACACCCCAGCGCCGATCTGCGGCACCACATACACACCGCTCAACTTGCCTGCCACGGGCACGCATGGCATCGCCCAGCTCGATGGCAGCAGGCCCGATACGTCCGGCACCATCGCCTGAATGCGACCGAGCTGCATGGGGTCCACATTCTCGGTGACCGTGCCGCGATATTTGCCGTAGAACTTGCTCATGGCGGCACCACCGGCACGGCGGAAATGAGACCTTTGCGCGAGAGATTGAAGCTCTGCTTGTACTCGCCGCGCTTGATGGTGTGGCGCACCTCGCTCACGTAGTGCAGACCGTCGAACGCAGGGCCGACGCCGCGCACACCCACCAGCTGCCGTGCCTTCAGCACCCTGCCGTAACGTGTGACATCAAGCGTGCCCTTGCCGGTAACAGTGTCAGCAGATTTCGATGCCTCGGCCATGCCAAGCAACATGGCGCGAATCGGCGTGTACTTCGCCGTCTCCGGCAGCACGCGGAATTTCTGCGGCGGTGGATCGATCAGGCCGAGTTGTGGATTGAGCGGGCTGATATCCGGTATCGGTATCGCCAGCGGTATCTTGGTTTGCTCGTTCTGGATGTAGACGATCGGCAGGCTGCGCGCATTCCCGTCGTAGCTGAAGCTGAGGCTGTCGACGTTGCTGGCCGCATCCATGTCGGCGTTGAGCGCAGGCTGCGGCACGCCCACCTTGATCTTCGGCCCCCAGTAAGCGGTGCTCATGCCCGGTGCGGGACCGGGGTCCAGATAGAACACATAGCCCACGCGCTCGGCCAGCGTGCGCACATACTCGAGATCGCTGCCCTGCTGCGTGGGAATGCGATCGGTGGGAATCGGCACGTCGATCGCGATGCTCGGTATCACCAGCGGCACAATGCCGAGGAAGGCGTACTTCGCCACCAGCAGCGCGACGATGGCTTCTGCCGGCATCGCCGGATACGGCAGACCAGGCAAGCCGGAGAATTCAAGCTTCTGCATCACCGCGGTGAGATCGTCGCCGGTCACCTGCAGGTTGGTATGACGTTGATCCGCGCCCGGGGTGATTTCCGTCTTGGTCACCACGCCATCGATCAGTACTTGTGGTGTGCCGTTCACCGTCACTACCACGATCACCCGCAACAGCGGCACAACGCTGCCGCCACTCAGAAGGAACAAGGTTTGCAGCGGCGATTGAACACTCAGCGTGAAGCTGAGCGTGAACGCACCCGCTGCTTCATCCGGCGTCACCACCTCGATCTGGGTCAAGGCATCAAGCACCACTTGCGGCACCGGCACCGGCACCACAGGTCCGACCAGCAAGGTCAGGTGCACGCCTTTAAGCATGGGGCACCCCCGGAATACCTTCGGGCAAGGTGATCGCCAGCTTGCGCCCGATCGTCGCGGTGAGTTCGTCCGGACATAGCGCGCGATTGGCATCGCACAATCGCCAGAACTGTTCGGGGTCACCGAGATATTGCGCGGCGATATTATCCAGCCGCTCGTTCTGCACCACGCGGTGCCACTGCAACAGCGCGAAGCTCTCCGGTGCGGGCACGAAGCGACGACACAGGTAGGTAACTGGCGTGCCGTCGGCGCGCACGAAGGTGCCTGTCGGGGTCAAGGCATAGCGACTGGTAGCAGGAAAGTTGGCAGTCATCACGGCACTCCGGTAATGCCCAGCGCGGACAACGGCACCACCGGACTGGCACCGGCGAGCCGTTCCTTCTGCTGCAAATAACTCATGAACAGACTGGCCGCCTTGTGGCCGGTCGGCACGTCATTGACCGACAACACGCGCAGCCCCAGGCTCACCTTGGCGCGAATGGGATTGAGCGAGGTATCGAACGCCTCCTCGGTGATGCTCAGCTCGGTCACGCGCACCGGCAGGATGCGTGTCTGACTCCACACGAACAGCGCCAGCGGCGTTTCCATCGGGATGATTTCCAGCGTGCCGATCTGCGCAAGCGCGTCGTTCGTATTTAACTGCGCGCTGGTGGGATAGATCATGGTCTCCAGCGTGGCGAGCTGGGCGAAGATGCCCGACTGCGTCGTCACCGTGTTCTGGTCCGGAAACTCCAGCTGGTCTGTCGCATCGATTTCCGCTTCCAGCTTGATCGTCTCCACCGGCGGCCCTTTCAGACGCAGCACTTCGGAACGATCGCCTCCATCCGCACTGATCGCCTGCACCGCCAGCGAGCGCGTGAGCGAATCGGGGTTGTATTGCAGCGCGATCACGCGCAGCACGGCGGCACTATCCGGGTCGATCAGCACGAGACCGGCTTTGAGAATGCGCGGCGAGCCGGGGAAACTGCTCATGGCTTCTTTGCTCCGGGGGTTGCCGATCCGCTGCCACTTCCGCTTCCGCTTCCGCTTCCGCTCCCACTTCCACTTCCGCTTCCACTTCCAGGTCCGCTGCCGCTGCCCTGCCCAACAGTCGGCGTAGTGGCGCCAGTGGTCGTGGCTGCGACGTCGGCCTTGGTGACGTCGACGATGGTGACGTCATGTCCGCCAAACGTACCCTTGCGAAATTGCCGGGTAATGCTGTGCGAACCAATCACCACGCCATCGAAAGCGTAGTCCTGCCGGCACACCGTCTGGCACGCGCTGAGGTTCTTCGGGTTGCGCGTTGCATCGTGCAGGAAGCTCACATTCAGGGACTCCGAGGTGTGCACGTCATAGAAATGACTGGACAGCGCCGGTTGCACGGGGCGCACGCCGCGACCGCGCATCTGCGCACCGATGGGGAAATGCGAATGACCGTTGCACGGACCAGGCCTGGTCAAGGTATCGGGACAAGTGGACGAGGTTTGCGAGAGTGACTCCACTACTTCTTTGCCGTCCCACGCTGTGCTGTTGGGCAGCACCTGCATGCGCGCGATGATGCCCATGCCGGAAAGAAAACCCGCTTTCAAGGCGTCTGCGGTGAAGTCCGTGGTGGCATCGACGTGGGTGCCGGTAGGCCGCGGCGCGGGTGGCGGTGCGGTGCCCGAGCCCTGGCCACCCTGCGGCGGCGCGTTGACCGACTCCAGGCCTTCATCATCATCGTTGCCATCAAGATTGTCGCGCACGCCGTTGACCGGAAGACGCGCGAAGTCCTGTGCTACGGGTGCGGACATGGCCCGAACGCCGCCGTCGTTGTCGACCATGAAGCTGGCCCGTTGCGATGCGGCCATAGGTATCGCCGCGCGAGTTTGCTCACGGCACTTGGGACAGCTCGCACCATGCGCACCGCAGCCGCACTTTCGCTTCAACGCGATCGCTGGCGGTGACGCTGGCAAGGCCCGCGAAGGAGAGGGCCGTCTTTGTGCGAATCCGCTCATGGCACGTGCCCAAAACCGAGCAGTTGGTTCATGCGGCTCAGCACATAGGAGAAGCCCTGAACGCTCGGACTGCGATTTCCCTCGATCGTGTAGAGCATGCCGTCCTGCACGGAATGCACCAGGCCGACATGGCCCAGCCAGCCCTGCAGGCTCACCCTCCACCACACCACGATGTCGCCCGGTTGCGGCACATAGCCGCTGCCCGGTGCGGACGACCAACCCTTCTGCTTGAACTCCGCCAGCATGTCGCGCGCACCCGGTACATATGCAAACGGCATGGCCGACTTGTTGCCGCCGCTCGCCTGCAGGAAGCACCAACTGACGAAGCTGGCGCACCATGGGTTACCTTCGGCAACGCCGGCAGGTGCAAGATACTTGCTGACGAACGGACCGCAGTTGTCACCGCCGACCTCGCAAGCCCCCGCCTTCAGTTCACCGATCGCCGCCGCGAGTGCCGCGCGTCCGATCGTGCTACCACCGTTTGCCGGCATCGTGGCGTAGTCGACTGCCGTAGGCGTGACGATGCTGGGCTTCGGGTTTTGCAAGCTCCACCACGTCAGCGGACCCACCGCGCCGTCAACGACAAGCGGCTGGCCATGCTGGTCAAGGTTCTGTGTCTGGAACGCACGCACCGCCTGCCAGGTCTTCGTGTCGAACGCGCCTGTGACGTCAGCCTGATAGCCGCGTTGCGCCAGCAACTGTTGCAGCTGGTTAACCTGCGGACCCTGATCACCCTTGCGCAACGTATCCATCTTCATCACTCCGCTTGAATCCGGGTCATCGTGCTCATCTCATCGACGGCTCGGCAGCAATGGGCTGTAGTGCTTGTTCGACCGCAGCGATCCGATGCGCCGCGCGCACGCCGGCGTCGATCGTTGAAGACTTGTCTCTGCTGATGTCATCGTGCTTTGCATGGTTGTGTCGTCAGGGACCAGATTTACATTGCCGGTTCAGTCGTTTCAGAAGCGAGAGGAGCACCACCGCGTACGGCCGTGCAGGCTCAGTGGTCCTCAAATGCGCGAAGCGTCCAGAAATCGTCCGCAAGATTGCCGTTGGATGCATAGTCGTATGGCATCGTGAAGTAACCCTTCATGCCCCAGCCCGCACCCCAGGAGTTGCGGATCAGCAATCGTTTCGTTGCATCGTTGTAGCCGACGGCGCAAATCGCATGCCCTCCCACCTGCTTTTCTCCCGGCTTGGGCAGATTCATGGTGCCGGTCCTGGCGACGGCGTCGGATTCAAAAGACTCATAAACCGAAAAGCCGAAGACGAACGGGTAACCTTCCGCCAGGCATTGCCGCATCTGCTGCAATCCGATCACACGATGGTATGAAGTGACCTCGCGGCTGGTGGCCTGCTTGTAGCAGGCCGGAGGCGGCTTGTCGGCGAAATTCGCGATCTTGTAGGGCCAATCCTTCTCGGCGCAAACACCCTGCTTTACCAGCGATTTGACGCCATCGCGAATTGCCGCACCGGCATCCTCGTTGATCGTTCCCTCCATCGCACGTTCGTTGTAGTAAATGAACAAGCGGCTCAGGTTGGTGGCTTGCTTGCCGACCTTCTTCTCAAGGAATTCCAGATTTCCCACGAGCGCGTTCGCGGTACAACTGCCGAGGTTCCCCTGGTTTTCCACGGGCGAGCAGCCCGCCCTCAGATCCACTTTCGGGGGCAACCTTTTCGGTGGCGCGGCAATCGCGGCATAGAGCTTGTCGCGAAAGTCAGGCCGGTCCGGCACCCACCCGTACCACGCATTTACTTTTGAC
>JBAPPP010000102.1:0-4981 GCA_049280175.1 Rhodanobacter sp. | reverse complement strand
ACCACGTACTCGCTCGCATCCAGCCCGCGATACGCGATGTCCGGCCGCAACGCCCGCAGCGGCGCACGCCACGTCGCCTCGCCGCAGCCGACGTCGAGCACGTTGCGGATCGGTCGTGCCAGGTAGTACTCGGCCTGCGCCACCACCATCGCTACCTTGCGCCGCAGTTCGGCTGGCGAGCCCACCGCGTGCTGCGGGTCGCGATACCACTTGTCGAAATAGTCGCGATCGTAGGTCTTTGGCATAACAGGCTCCGGCGGGTGTCGCATGGTAACCGCCGCGGCGCGCAACGGCGATCCGGATGAACGCCATGGAATATGTGCCACCCGTCACGTCGTGGCAGTCAGCCGAAACGGCACTCTGTGCGTTAACACTACTCAACATCCATCCCCGGAGTACGGACGCATGCAAGCCGCCACCCCGCTTCGCTGCCGCACGCTGCTTTTCGGCCTGCTGCTGACGCTCGCTCCTGCATTGGTTTGTGCCAGCGATGGGACCCCGCCGGGAAGGCTGCCGACCGTCACGGTCACCGCGAAGCTGGACGGCCTGAGACTGGGCGACATCGCCTGGCTGCGTCGCGACGGCTTCGGTCTCGACAGCGCCACGCTGGCGCGTTACCGCGAACTGGGCCGCACGCGCTTCCTCGACGAACAGCTTGCCGGCGACGACGACATCCTGCCGCCACAGATCGCCGCGCAGATCCGCAACCTGGCCGTCGTCAACACACCGCTGACACAGCAGCTGGCCGAGTACCAGGAACGCGCACAGCAGTTCAGGCAGGTATCCGACGGCCCGGCGAAGGATGCCGCGAAGACAGCGTTCCAGCTGTATCGTCGCGACATCTACCAGCAGTCCGCCCAGGCCGAGATGCTGCACGCCATCTACGGCGGCGATCAGCTGAAGGAGCAGC
Organism: Rhodanobacter sp.; assembly: GCA_049280175.1. Classification (GTDB taxonomy): domain Bacteria; phylum Pseudomonadota; class Gammaproteobacteria; order Xanthomonadales; family Rhodanobacteraceae; genus Rhodanobacter. The sequence goes on along the minus strand of JBAPPP010000102.1, from coordinate 4,071 downwards.
TGGTGTGGTTCTGGCTCAATCACTTCAGCGTATATGCGGACAAGGGGCCGGTACGCCTGTTCACCGCGGACTACGAGGAGCACGTGATACGCCCGCATGCGCTGGGCAAGTTCAAGGACCTGGTGATGGCCACGCTGCAAAGCCCGGCCATGCTGGTGTTCCTCGACAACGCGCACAACGTCAAGGACAAGACGAACGAAAACTACGCGCGGGAGCTGATGGAACTGCACACGCTGGGCGTGAATTCCGGCTACACCCAGCAAGACGTGCAGCAGCTGATGCGCATCCTCACCGGCGCCAGCGTGGTGCAGCCGAAGTTGGCCGCGCGACAGATCCTTATTGCCCGCGTCCGTCCCGGCGTGGTGCGCGACGGCTTGTTCGTATTCAACCCGAATGAGCACGATTTCGGCGACAAGAGTTTTCTCGGTCAGACCATCAAAGGTAGCGGCTACGACGAGATCGCCCAGGCCGTGGATTTGATCGTGCGACAGCCCGCCTGCGCGCACTTCATATCGCAGAAACTCGCTACCTACTTCATCGCCGACCAACCGCCCGCTGCGCTGGTCGATGCCATGGCGGATACGTTCCAGCGCACCGACGGCGACATCGCCGCGGTGATGCGCACGATGTTCCTGTCGACCGACGCCGCCGCCATCGGCGGACACAAGTTCAAGGACCCGATGCGATTCCTGGTCTCTGCGATGCGGTTTACTTATGACGGTCAGCCGATTCCAAACGCGGAACCGTTGGTGAACTGGCTGCGTCAGATGGGCGAGCCGCTCTACGGCCGCATCACTCCCGACGGCTGGCCGCTGGATTCGGCCAGCTGGACGGGCTCGGGCCAGATGAGCAAACGTTTCGACTTCGCCGGCGTGATCGGCAGCGGACGCAACCGGCTCTTCGTCGACAACAACGATCCTGCGACGCCAGGCACTTTCGCCAATCTGCCGAAGGAAGCTCCCGCATTGCGCGACTCAGCGCTATACCATGACGCGATCGCGCAAGGGCTGTCCGTCGCCACCAGCAATGCACTGGACCAGGCCAAGTCACCGACGGAGTGGAATACGTTTCTGCTGTCCTCGCCCGATTTCAATTACCGCTGATGTCTCCCCGTTTGTGTGAACGAGCTTGCTGATCATCATTGAGGTGCGGCATGAACCGTCGTGAATTTCTGCTCGCTTCTGCCAGCGCCGCCGCCGCGCTGCCGGCGCTGTCGTTTTCCGGAAAATTGTTCGCCACGCCAACCAACGCACCCCGCTTCCTGCTGGTATTCCTGCGCGGCGGCTACGATTGCAACAACCTGTTGGTGCCCTATGGCAGCGACTTCTACTACGAGTCGCGACCGACGTTGGCGATCGCAAAACCCGACCCGAACAACCCCGACAGCGCAATCGCACTGGATGCAAACTGGGGTCTCAATCCGGTGCTGCGCGACACGATCTATCCGCTGTGGCAGCGCAAGCAAATCGCGTTCGTGCCGTTTGCCGGCACCGATGACCTCTCACGCAGCCATTTCGAAACGCAGGACAATATCGAATCCGGCGAACCGACGGCGCAGCGCGGCGACTTTCGCTCCGGCTTTCTCGCGCGCCTGTCCGGCACGCTGCCCGGCGTACCGCCCATCGCATTTACCCAATCGCTGCCGCTGAGTTTTCAGGGCGCCAGCAAGGACATTCCCAACATCTCGCTCAAGGGCGATACCAAGGCGCATTTCGATGCCCGGCAATCGGCAATCCTCACGCAGATGTACCAAGGCACGTCGCTGGCCTCGGCGACCGCGGACGGCCTCGCATTACCCGTGACCGTATCGCAGGACCTGCGCGATGAAATGGTCCACGCGAGCCGTGGCGCACCCAGCGCGACGGGCTTTGCCAGCGAAACGCAACGCATCGCCACCCTGATGCGCGACCAATACCGCCTCGGCTTTGTCGACATCGGCGGCTGGGATACCCACGTGAATCAGGGCAGCATCGCCGGTGGTCTGGCCAACAATCTGAAAAATCTCGGCGCCGGACTGGCAGCCTACGCCGACGCACTCGGTGACGAGTGGAACAACACCGTCGTGTTCGTCGTTTCCGAGTTCGGCCGCACCTTCCGCGAAAACGGCAACAAGGGTACCGACCACGGCCACGGCACCGTGCACTGGGTGCTCGGCGGCAAGGTCAACGGCGGCCGCATCGCCGGCGAGCAGATCGCCGTCAGTCAATCGAACCTGTTCCAGAACCGTGACTACCCGGTGCTCAACAATTACCGCGACGTACTCGGCGGCACACTCAAACGCGTCTGGAATCTATCCAGCAACCAGTTGCAGACGGTGTTTCCAGGAGCGAGTCCCCGCGATCTTCAGCTCGTCTAGGCGCCAGCTAACATGATCGAAAAGCCCTGACCGGCGTCGCCGCCAATCCGTAGGTTGGGGTGAGCACAGCGAACCCCAACGCGTCGATGCGAAAACGTTGGGCTTCGCTTCGCTCACCCCAACCTACGCTTTATCGCTGAGCCACACGCTCGTACATAGCGGTCAATACGGTCTCACAAGTCGCCAAGCGAAACCGCAATGTAGGTTGGGGTGAGCCGATGATCGGGACGACTACGGTCACGCTGCCGAACTGGGTACCAGCAGATGCTTGGCGATCTGCCCATGCACGCGACCGATGCCGCGCACCAGATGCAGGCTGGCGAACAGCAGCACGACGCCCACGAGGCAAAGCGCGATGGTGCCTGCCCAGCCCGGACCGTAGTAGCTGAAACCATCGACGTCCATGTTGATCACGTTGAAGCCGAATGCCTTCACGAACGGTGAACCGATGAAGGCCAGCGACACACTCAGCAAGCTGACGGCAATCGTGAAATAGATGATGCCCAGCGGCAGCATCAGCAGCATGTAGAACAGCGTGGTCCACGTACGACCGTCGGTGAACATCGCACCGATGCGCTTCAGCAGCGGCAAACCTTGCTGCGCTGGATACGGCGGCCGCCGCGGCATGCGCACACCCAGCATGGTCTCCACGATGCGCCCCTCCAGCAACGAAAGCCCTCGCACGCTGCCAAGAAACAACAGGAAGAACGGGATGCCGATGATCAACACCGACAGGCCCGCCGACAGAGACAGCCCCGTGACCGCCCAGGTGAAATAGAAGATGCCGGTAACCAGCGCCAGCAACAGGTAGAACAGCGCACCATAGGTATGCGGATCGGCCGCCACCCCAAAGAATTTCCCCAGCACCGACCGATGTTGCGGCGGCGGCGGCGGACGGATCGCGCGCTGGATCTTGATCTCCTGGTCGCGGTAGATATCAGCAACCTCGTCCGGCGCACCGTAGCTGCCAACCACGTGTTCGAGCATGGCAGCCTCACCACGACCAGGCTGCTCTGCAAGTTCGGCGCGCAGATGTTCCTCGGCGTCGTACAACGCATCCTGGATCAAGGCGGGGTCTGCACCGCGCAACGCAGCGCGAAGCTGTTCCAGATATTCGGCGATCGTGCGTGGCGTATTCATTACACCCCTCCTTGCAAAACGTTATCGACGGAATCGCGGGTAGCGGTCCATGCCGCCACCCATTCGCGCAATGCCTCGCGCCCCGGTTTGGTGATGCGGTAATAACGGCGCGGCGGCCCGCTGATGGATGGCTCGACCTCACTACCGAGCAGCCCGGCGGCTTCCAGATTGCGTAGCACCGGATACAGCGCGCTCTGCTTGCCAGCCAGCACCCCCTCGCCCACCTCCTCCAGCCGCTTGGCAATCTGGTAGCCATACATCGGCTGCCGCGATTGCCCGAGCACCGCCAGCAACACCAGCGACACGGTGCCACTGGAAAGCTCCTTCTGGAACTTCTTCAACTGGCTGGCACTATCTTCCACGAGCTCACCTGCACTGCCACTTAGACTTTAGTGAATCATAGTGTTTACTTATGACTAGTCCATAGGCCTGAAGTCATACCCTTGCTCTGCGCAGGGGTTGGGCATGAAACCAATGTATGTACGCGTTGTACAAACATTGGTTTCAGGGGGTGTACAGACATTGGCTGAAGCTCTGACGTTCGGTAAGTTTTCCAGAATTCGCGCAGGAGGCAC
>JBAPPP010000101.1:0-8809 GCA_049280175.1 Rhodanobacter sp. | reverse complement strand
TGGCCAAGTCGACTCCAATGCGCTTAAGCTTCATGTGTGGACTCCTTCTCGCCGTGACTGGGGTGTCGCGATTCCAGTCTGGCACTCAACGATGCCGTAGGTGGGGAGGAGTCCATCCCATTGCTTTTGGCCGAGAGCGGAAGTTGCGCGATAACCGAATTGCTGGGGTACAACCACTTGGGTGACGATCGGAGGTTGCGGCAGAGAAGCTAGCCCAACTCCCCTTCAGCGTGGCAAAAAGGCACGATCGCAGTGGAGGCACTTCACAGCCAAACCAGGTTTGCCCCAAAGCTTCGCTCCGCACCCGTCGCAAACGTAACAGTCCTTCGCCGCGCGGTGTTTACCATGTCCGCTCGGGTCGCCTGGAATGATGGGCAGTTCCATTCCAAGGAGATCTCCGCCGTCTTGGTTGTATTCGAGATCGGTGTAGACGCCAGTGACCTTGGGCCGCCCGTCCTGTGCTGACGCTACCGAGGCAAACGCCACAGGACAACAAGGCAGAGAATGTTCTTGCGCACTTGGTTGCGGACACCAGGGCCGGGCCCGTGGGTCAGTTATTTCGAACCCCTAATGCGGCATCAGAAATCACGGGTGCATGGCGCAGCACCCACCTAGCGATGCTGTGAGGGCGGCAGACGAAAAACAGCCCAATCCCGATTTGCATCAGATCCAAGGCGGCAGCCACCTTGCCTGCGACCCCGAGCCATGCAAAGGCAGACTGCCCCGTCTCGGATGACATGGCGACGGCTTTCATCCATAGACCTACGAACGGAACAATGGACTCTTTGAGCCACCACAAACCCATCAGAACACAGCCGACGACTACGATGTCGAACGGCGAGAATCTCGCCTCCGGTGTTTTGGTAAGGCCTGACAGAAGTCCGCGAGCCATAGTCCCGCTTAGCGTCCACACGATCAGCGCCACCGAAACGCATGCACCGACGATTAGGCTACCCATCCACCACGGATTGCTCCATGCCGTAGCCATGTTCTTGAGCGCGGCAGTAATCGCAAAGAGTTGAAACGCGTCCACGCAGAGCCAAATGGCAAATAGCCTAAAACCAACCGCAACTAGCTGTCTCGCGCTCATCACTTCCCCCTGTGCTAACGGATTTAGGGCAGTTTTCTAAGTAGTCCGAGCGCCCCCACTCAAACGCGTAACCCTTAGCATCCCGCCAATGCTTCGTTACAGAACCAGATGCCTATCCACCGCCCCCCTTAATCGTGCCAGAGTTTGCCGTCGCATGTCCGATTTGGGCGGCGGTTTCAGCCGGTCAACGCAACACACTGAAGACTGCGCAGGCAGCAGGAGTGTTGCATATGAGGCGTCGGACGAGAATCCAATATACGGACAGTCAGAAATCCCAGATGTGGGATCGCTGGTATCCGCGCCGCTTCCCTCTCCCGCCCCCTGGCGGTGACCGCCAGTTCAATGCGCCCATGGCGAATTCAGAATGACGTTGCAGATATCCACACGTTGGAATCCAGGGTCCTTGAACGCAATGTAGTCGTCGTTGAAGGTGCCGAACGTCGTCGCGGGGCGATCCTTCAGGCCATCGTAGAAGGTGTCGATAATGCGCTGCTTGAAACTGTTGTCGCGAGGATAGGCCGCAATCACCGCCTCACGCTCTTCGTTCGTGAACTGGTCGTACGAGCGGCCCGCTACATCCATGCCTGCCGCCACATGAAGTAGCGCCGCTTCCGGATGCAGGAATTCGGGAATCCCCGGCGTCGTGTGGAAGGCGATGGCAGTCCACACTTTGTGGACGTCCGCTTCGGGGATGCGGTGGCTTCTCAGAAAATCGCGCGCGGCGTTCGCTCCATCCACTTCGAAACGTAGCGAACTTGCATGGAAGCCTTCGGTAAGACCGAGGTCATGGAACATCGCGCCGGCGTATAGCAGCTCTTGGTCGAAGGTGAGCCCTTTGCGATTTGCGATCAGTGCACCCCAAAGATAGACCCGCATCGAATGTTGGAACAGGAGATCGCTTCCGGTATCGCGAAGGAGTTGCGTGGCCTCGCGGGCGATCACGCTATCGGGAATGCGTACTCCGAGGATGGCGGTTGGCATGGCTCCTTTCCTTCTCGATCAGCGGTCAGCCGCAAGAGCTGCTTCAGGCGGGCTGCGAAAGCCGATAGCGAGTCGGTTATAGGCATTCATCAAGGCAATGGCGATGCTCAGATCGACTAGCTCCTTCTCATTGAATACCTCCGCCGCCGCTTGGAACTCGTGGTCTGGCGCGCCGGTTCGCGCAACCTCGGTGAGTGATTCGGCCCAGGCAAGGGCTGCTCTTTCTCTAACGTCGAACAGCTTGCCGGCCTCGCGCCACGCCTGGAGAAGGGCGAGCTTCTCCACGGTGACACCTTCCTTGACCAGCGCGCGTGTATGCATGTCCAGGCAATACGCGCAGCCGTTGATCTGGCTTATTCGCAAGTAGACCAGATCGATCAATCGGATATTCAGACCTGACTGCGCGACATAACCGTGGACGCCGCCGAGCGCTTTGGCGCCGGCGGGGGATACCTTGGTGTAATCGATGCGTTGTGACATGGAGGAACCTATTTCTGTGGGGTTGTCAGAGGTGTATCGCCGGTGTCGACAATGAACACCGCAAGCAACTTGGCGGGTTCACTTTTGCTCGCATTGCGGCTGATTCGATGATGGGCGCCGGGCTCTTCGTAGAAGGATTGTCCCGCCGTGTAGATGCGTGCGGGCTGGTTGTCGACTTGGCTTTCAATCGCACCCGATACGACATAGGCGTAGATGAAAGCGGACTTTGCGTGACTGTGCGGTAACGACGCGCCTCCCGGGGGATACGACACTTCGACCGCAACAAGAGACTTGCCAGGGATATTGGTGATCGCGCGTGAAAAGTTGGGCGTCGCCGCGTCACCCGGCGTCTGCGCACTCGTCGCCGCCGCGAATGACAACACGGCAGCCAGCAGGGCTGAAAAAAGGATCTTTGTCATGATGGAAACTCCTCGTGGCATCGGCCATCTTGCGCCTGTTTGAGGTGCAGATAAAAGAACCATAAACGCAGTTTCCGGATGTACCATGAATCATGACGTCCGCACTGCACATCGGGATCGACAGGTCCGCCAAGACCACGTTGACCGAGCAGATCCGCCAAGGCATCGTCGCGGCAATCAGCAGCGGCGCGCTTGGGCCCGGTGCAAGGCTTCCGTCATGGATAACCCTTGCAGCACAGCTTGGCGTGGCGAGAGGAACGGTCAAGTCCGCCTACGAGCGACTGGCCGACGAGCAAGTTGTCGTCTCGTCGCGTTCGGGCGGTACCAAAGTGGCCCATCATCCTGCTGTAGTCGGGCGGCCCGCTCCTTCGGGCGAGGCAGACACGCCGCCCGCGCTATACGAGCACCTGTTTACCGGCCCGGCCATTTTTCAGATGGGCGTGCCCGCCTCGGATGGAATCCCCACTAGCCTCCTTGCCCGTTTGCGCGCGCAGGCCGCGCGTGCCGAAGTCACCGCACCTGCTGTTTATCCCGATCCGCGTGGAGAAATCGAACTCAGGCGTGAGATCGCCGCGCATGTGGCACTCGCGCGCGGCCTTGAATGCCGCCCATCGCAAATCTTCATCACAGCGGGTTTTGCCGGTGCCCTTGGCATGACACTGGGCGTGCTTGGCGCGGAAGGTCGCCAGGCCTGGATGGAGAATCCCGGGTTTTTCCAGAGTCGCAAGGCGCTCGAACTTGCACGGCTCGTTCCTGTTCCTATTCCGGTGGACGAGGATGGCATCGACGTCGCCTACGGCATGGACAAGGCGCCCGACGCGGCCTTGGCACTGATAACACCGGGCCAGCAGGCTCCTCTGGGCGCGACGCTATCGCTCAAGAGGAGACTCGAACTGCTCGCATGGGCCGCGCGCACGGGTGCCTGGATTCTCGAGGACGACTATCTGGGTGAGCTCCAGCTCCATCGGCGCGCCGCACCGGCGCTGGCGTCGTTGGATCGCGACGGTCGCGTCATCCATATGGGATCGTTTAGCAAGACCATAAGCCCCGCGCTTAGACTTGGCTTCATTGTCGCTCCCACTACCTTGGTGTCTCGATTTGCCGAGGCGACTTTATGCTTTGGATCGGCACCCGGCCCTGCAGTGCAACGCGCCATTGCGCAGTTCATGCGAGAGGGGCACTACATGCGGCATTTGCGCAGGTTGAAGCGTATCTATTCCGCGAGAGGCGAGGCGCTACAAGCCCTACTGGAGCGGAAGGGATATCGCGTCCACCTGGGCGGCCTGGCCGCCGTCGTGCGTCTACCGGATGGCGTGTCGGATGTCGGCGTGGCCCGGAGCGCTCTGGCCCGAGGTCTGGCGCCGTCTCCGCTCTCGCCCTGGTTCAGCCCAGGCACGCCCTCCGAGTCGGGACTGCTACTTGGCGTCGCCACGGCTAACGAGCGGCAGATTTCCGCAGCTTTCGAGCAGCTTCACCGCCTGATCGGCGCGTCTTCTTGAACTACACAGTGAGGGTGGACCCCGCAGACGGAACGCGGCCAAACCACGCTTTACAGCTGTCGCCAGAGGCGTTGTGCTTGATCATCTGGCGGACCTTGCAGAAGAACGATTCGTCGAAGAACTGGGAACATCCATTCCCGCCACCGGTAGCGGACGGACGAGAGTTCGTGAGCTAACCTACGCGCTTCCGTTCCATGCTCGAAGTCCCAGATGAAGCTCCGTTTCGCCGTACCTGTGTTGCTGCTCGGTTTTGGATTGGCCTCATCGGCCGCTTTTGCAAGCGAGCCTTTGAAACTTCGCATACGGGTCGATTCGTTCCGTGTTGAGCGGGACGTAACGCCTGGTCGCAATAAGGTGGTGGGGACGTTGACCAATGTCAGCCGCTCACCATTTCGTACAACCAGGATCTGCTTCAGGCTCTTCGACGCCACAGGGCGCGGAATTGGGCAGGCTGTCGATGAGGTGCACGGCCTTGAGCCCGGCCAGACATGGAAATTCCATGCGCGCGCACTTGGAAACGTGAGTCGGGCCCGCCTTCTGAGTATCGAGTCCGAGTAGTTCTTCGCGGTCACTATTGGCAGGGGCGAAGTCGCGATCTCGCCTGGGCCATCGGCCAATGGGCGTATGACTAAACGGGGGCGCCACATCGCTGATGGGCGTCCGTTCGTGTCAGCTTGATCTGACCTCATCGGCCCGCACGACGGCGCATGTTCCCTGCTTTGTCCACGACCGCCTCGGTTCAACAAGTTTTCGTTGCGCGGCTTGCTACTTGCCGCGCGCCTTCAGCTGCGCGTCCAGGCGTGGATAGACGCGGCGGGCATTGCCTTCCAGTACCTTGCGCTTTTCTTCGACTGATATATTCAGCGCGTCGATATAGCGCAGGATATCGTCGAAGTAGTTGCCCGTGGTGGGGTCGATGCCACGTACGGCGCCGACCATTTCCGAGCCGAACAGGATGTTGTCGATGTCGATCACCTTGAACAGCAGATCGATGCCCGGCTGATGGTATACGCAGGTGTCGAAGTACACGTTCTTCATGACGTGCTCGCTCAGTGGCGGCTTCTTCAACATGTCGGCCAGTCCACGGTAACGGCCCCAGTGGTACGGCACTGCGCCACCTCCGTGCGGAATGACGAATCGCAAGCTTGGGAAATCCGTGAATAGGTCGCCCTGCAGAAACTGCATGAACGCGGTCGTATCGGCGTTGATGTAGTGAGCGCCCGTTGCGTGGAAGTTCGCGTTGCAGCTGGCGGATACGTGGATCATGGCCGGCACGTCCAGGTCCACCATCTTCTCGAAGAACGGATACCAGGCGCGATCAGTAAGCGGTGGGCCGTCCCAATGACCGCCCGACGGATCGGGATTGAGGTTGCAACCCACGAAGCCCAGCTCGTTGACGCAGCGTTCCAGCTCGGCGATCGAGTGCTTGATCGTCACCCCGGTCGACTGCGGCAGCTGACACACGCCGATGAAGGTCTCCGGATAGAGCCCCACCACACGCGCGATGAGGTCATTGCAATGGCGCGTCCATTGCTGGCTGATCGATTCGTCACCCTGGTGATGGCCCATCGTGCTGGCGCGCGGCGAAAAGATGGTCATGTCCGCACCGCGTTCGCGCAGCAGACGCAGTTGGTTGGCTTCGATGCTTTCGCGAATGTCGTCATCAGAGATCACGGGATAGGCCGGCAGCGGCTTCGACGGATCGGCGAAGTGCTGCAGCTGTGCCTCGCGAAAGGCGTCGTGGCCTTTCGGCGCGGTCGTGTAGTGTCCGTGACAGTCGATGATCATCAGCTTTGTTCCTTGGATACGAAAGACGTCGGCACCGCCTCAGTCGAACAGCGTGTGGTTTGGGATGCCACGCACATTCCAGATCGTCCGAACGCTTTTGAATGGCGCTACCTCAAATATATTTGAGGCCTTTCTGCGCCAGGCGTTCGCGCATGTTGTAAATGTCCAGGCCGAGCTCGCCCGCGGCGAGGCGCTCGCGCTTTTCGTCCTCTCTAGCTTCGCGTTCCCTGGCTTTCTCCAACGTCATGGCGGCGTTGGCGCGCGGCACCACGCAAACGCCATCGTCGTCGGCAATCACGACGTCGCCCGGATTGACCACAGCGCCACCACAAACGATCTGCACGTTGACTGAGCCGAGCGTTTCCTTGACCGTACCCTGCGCATGAATGGCACGGCTCCAAACAGGGAAGTCCATGGCGGTGAGATCGCGCACATCGCGCACGCCAGCGTCGATGATCAGGCCACGGCACCCGCGTGCTTTGGCCGAGGTGGCCAGCAGGTCGCCGAAGTAGCCGTCTTCGCATGGGCTGGTGGTCGCTGCGATAAGCAAGTCACCTTTGCGCAACTGCTCGATCGCCACATGCAGCATCCAGTTGTCGCCGGGCGGCATCAGCACGGTGATCGCCGAGCCAGCGATGCGTGCACCACCGTAGATCGGGCGCAGATTGGAATGCATCAGGCCACTGCGGCCCTGCGCTTCATGCACGGTGGCGACGCCGGCATGAGCCAAGCCGTCGATGACATTGGCGTCGGCGCGTTCGACATGGGTTATTACGACTGGCATAGCTAATCCTTCCTCATCATCAGTCATTGGCCGCGGCAGCCTTGAAGCCCGCCAGTACACCGAGATCCAGGCGCAGGCTGATCGCGTATACGAACAAATTCCTCGGCAACACCGACGTTTTCGCGATACTCGAATTGTCGGGATGCACGAGGTACTGAATGCTCGGCATCAGCTCTATCCCTCTGACCAGGTGGATGCTGTAGGTCAGGTCGTAGTCGGTTTGATGCAGCGCGTTCACGCCGGTGCCGCCTTCTTTCTTTCGCTCTTCGGCGAGATAGGCTTGCTCCTCGGGCGTCATTTCGAACTCGGAAATATTCAGCCCAAGCGTGTCATACGGGCGCGCCGAGAACGGTCCGGTCATGACGAAGCCGGCATAGATCTGTTGATGCATGATCTCCTGATCTTCCAACTGGTGGACCCAGCCGCCGAAGATGTTGAAGCTGCGCGGCGAATCCGGATCGGGCCGCCAGATGACCTTGTCACCCATGATGTAGAAGCCATCGCGGATATGGTTATCGGTGGCAGCGGTGCCGCCATACATGCCGAGCGGCTCGCCCTTGGTGTTTTCATTGATGTCGGTCAGCGGCGCCGTGCTTCCATAGATACCGCCCTTCAACTCGAACGGATACTGCACGGTCTTGGGATCGTTCTGCACCCAGCCGAATTCGATCGGTATCGTATAACCGGTCGAATGCTTGATTTCCCAGTCCAGGCCGTTGCTCGGCTGCACATCCGGATTGACCTCGAAGGCACCGAAGTCGATGTAGGTGTTCTCGGTCGTCTTGTACTTTACATTGCCGCCCCAGGTCGCCGAAGGCAGCAGACTGAGGCCGGTTTCCGACACCAGCATGCGTGGCTCGCCGCAGGTATTGGCAGAGACAAACTGGCAATTGACCACGAGGTGGCCAAAGTAGGTCGTACTACCCAGACGGCCGACCTGGATATCCAGGCGATCATCCATGAACTTTTGTTCGTACGAGAACAGGCCCAGGTGCCAGCGCGTGTAAGGATTCTTATAGATGTACTGCTGTTTGGTGTAGGTGCCGGTATCCAGGGTGTTGAGGCTCAGCCCGTAATCGCGATACGCGGTGAAGTGGAAACTGGCGCCGCTCCACCCAAACATCTTGTCGAGGTCGAAGTCCGCGCCGATATAAAACTGGCCCACGTTGCGACTACCTTGCTTGACGCCGCCGGTGGGGTTCCTGGCGTATTGGTCAATTTCGCTGGCGCGAATGTTGACGCCGTCGTCGATCAGCTTCTGCACCAGCTTCGAGCGCGGCAACCCCGGCTCCCTGGAAGCGGGATGCGCTACCGCTGGCGTGTCGGAAGGATCAACCGTTCCGTTGCCGATGTTCTGCTGCGACGTGGTCTGCGCCGCGGCATAAGTATCGACCCAATTCGCGGTCGTGCCGCCATTTTGTGCGGGCTGCGTGTTTGGGGCGCTCTGCGCGTTAACGGCAGGTGCCAGCAGCAAGGTAGCGAGGCTCAGGTATAGCGATTTACGTACCAGCAACCCTTTCATTGACGCAATCCTCCCCGTCGCGGTGCCGTGAGGAGCCGCGAGATATGTTGATTTGAAGGCCTCATCGAACTGCCTGTTAACCCGCTTGTAGTTCTCGTTGAAGCCGGTCGAGGTCAACCGCCTTTTCCCAGCGGCCGACGACGACGGTGGCAACGCAATTGCCGACGATGTTCACGAACACGAACCCCGCCGACAAAATGCGGTGCACACCGAGAATCAAGGCGACGCTGCTGACCGGAATCGTCT
>JBAPPP010000100.1:0-4140 GCA_049280175.1 Rhodanobacter sp. | reverse complement strand
CCGCCGGTGCCCCAGCCCTTCCAGCTCATCCAGATCAGGAATGCCTTGCCGGCCAGATTCTGCTCCGGCATGCAGCCCCACCAACGGCTATCCAGACTGTCGTTGCGGTTGTCACCCATCACCAGATAGCAGCCCGCGGGCACCTTCGAAGGCACCTTGTCGTTGGGAATGGAGTTCGGCGTGGTGTAAGCCGGCATCTGCGCGATCGTGTGATTGACCGGGCTACCGTCCTGGCGCAGCAGATGCTCGGTCCAGACCGTGGCGCCCATGTCCAGCATGATCCGATCCACGCCGCGCTGCGGGTTGCCCACATACGGGCCAATTTCGTCAGCGGTCACGGGTTGGCCGTTGACCAGCAGATCGGCACCATGCACTTCGACGGTATCGCCCGGCAGGCCGATCACTCGCTTGATCCAGTTTTGCGACGGCACCGGGGCATGCGGATCACCGCAGCTCATGTCGCCACTGCGCACCATCGTGCCAGCGTCCTCGCACAGGTAACCCGGAAAACGGAATACCACCACGTCGCCGCGTTTGGGTTCGCCCAGGTCCAGGAACTTGGTGTTGAACGCCGGCATGCGCAGGCCGTAGGCAAACTTGTTGACCAGGATGAAATCGCCCACGTCCAGCGTCGGCATCATCGAACCGGAGGGGATCCGAAAGGGCTCGCCAATGAACGAACGCAGCAGCAACACCACCAGCACCACCGGAAACAACGAACGGGACCAATCCACCGGCGCCGGGTCGCGGTATTCGGCGTTGGCCGCATCGAGCCGTGCCTTGCGCTTCTTGTAGAGGAACAGGCGGTCCAGACCCCAGACCACACCGAACAGTACGGTGAGGCCGAGCAGAATCGCCGAAAAGTCGAATTCCATGCCTTAACTCCAGAGTGCCCGGCGGATCATCATTGATCGCGCTTTTACTTGTCTAGTTTTCACTTGTCCACTTTCAGTACGGCGAGGAAGGCTTCCTGCGGAATCTCCACCCGGCCGACCTGCTTCATGCGCTTCTTGCCTTCTTTCTGCTTTTCCAGCAATTTTTTCTTGCGGCTGATATCGCCGCCATAGCACTTGGCCAGAACATTCTTGCGCAAAGCTTTCACGGTGGATCGCGCGATGATCTGTGCGCCCACGGCCGCCTGGATGGCCACGTCGAACTGCTGGCGCGGGATCAGATCCTTCATGCGCTCGACCAGTTCGCGCCCGCGGCGATCGGCGTGACTGCGATGCATGATCAGGCTGAGTGCGTCGACGCGATCGCCATTGATCAGCACGTCGGTACGCACGAATGGACCGGCCTCGAAGCGATCGAAGTGGTAGTCCATCGAAGCGTAACCGCGCGAGACGGATTTGAGCCGATCGAAGAAATCCATCACCACTTCGGCCAACGGCATCTCGTAGCTGATCTGCACCTGCGTCGCCAGGTACTGGATCGACCTCTGCACGCCGCGCTTCTCTTCGCACAGCGTGATCACATTGCCGATGTAGTCCGGCGGCGTGAGGATGTTGGCGACGATGATCGGCTCGCGGATCTCCTGCACCTGCGGCGAAGACGGCAGCTTGGCTGGATTGTCCAGCAGCATGATCGAGCCATCGGTTTTCAGGATTTCATAGACCACGGTCGGCGCGGTGGTGATCAGGTTCAGATCGTATTCGCGCTCCAGCCGCTCCTGCACGATCTCCATGTGCAGCATGCCGAGGAAACCGCAGCGGAAGCCGAAACCCATCGCTTCCGACGACTCCGGCTCGAAGAACAGCGCGGCGTCATTCAGGCGCAATTTGTCCAGCGCTTCGCGCATCGCCGGATAGTCATCCGAGGAAACCGGAAACAGGCCGGCAAACACGCGCGGCTGCATATGCTGAAAACCGGGCAGCGCCTTGTCGGCGGGCTTGCTGGCCAGCGTCAGCGTGTCGCCGACCGGCGCGCCGTGCACGTCCTTGATCGACGCGTTGATCCAGCCCACTTCACCGGCACCGAGCTTGTCCAGCTTCTTGCGCTTGGGTGTGAACACGCCGACATCGCCCACTTCATGCGTGCGGCCGGTGGACATCACCAGCAGCTTGTCGCCGGGCTTGATCTCGCCCTGCATGACACGCACCAGCGACACCACGCCGAGATAATTGTCGAACCACGAATCGATGATCAGCGCCTGCAGCCGATCGGTATCGCGCGGCTTCGGCGGCGGAATACGGGCGATGATCGCTTCGAGCACCTCGACGACGTTCAGGCCGGTCTTCGCACTGATCGCAACGGCGTCGGTGGCGTCGATGCCGATCACCGCTTCAATTTCAAGCTTCACTTTTTCGATGTCGGCGGTCGGCAGGTCGATCTTGTTCAGCACCGGCACCACTTCCAGCCCCTGCTCCACCGCGGTGTAGCAGTTCGCAACCGATTGCGCTTCGACGCCCTGCGCTGCATCCACCACCAGCAGCGCGCCTTCACAGGCAGCCAGCGAACGGCTGACTTCGTAGGAGAAGTCGACGTGACCCGGGGTATCGATGAAATTCAGCTGGTAGGTCTTGCCGTCGCGCGCGGTATACGGCAGCGACACCGACTGCGCCTTGATCGTGATGCCACGCTCACGCTCGATCGGGTTGTTGTCCAGCACCTGCGCTTCCATTTCGCGGGAGGTCAGGCCCCCGCAGATCTGGATAATGCGATCGGCCAACGTGGATTTGCCGTGATCGATATGGGCAATGATGGAGAAGTTGCGGATCAATTCCATGGAGCGCTGGCGGCCTGTCAGGCTTGGGTTGGCCGCCATGCATCAAACACAGGCAGCGCATCACCGGAATGGCGACGCTAACCCGGTATTATCGCATGGATCCCGCTGCCGCTACCCCGCCCTTTGCCACGCTTGGCGAATCGGCGGTTGGCGGGGTGCATCCATGGTGGACGCACCCCGCCAGCAAAGCCGTGTTGTAAGTGGCCTCACTCCGAGGCCGGATCGATCAACGGGCCGCTGGCACCGTCAGTGCGAGAAAACTGCTCTGACTGCCTCGTCTCACCAACAGCAACACGGTACTGCCGGGCCTCACGTCCCTGAGGGCCGCACGGAACGCGGCCACGCCGCCGATCTTTTGCTGATTGACCATCAGGATGACGTCGCCCTGCTGCAGGCCTGCCTGCGCAGCTACTTCGCCGGTAACGCTGCTGATAGCGACTCCCGTACCAGGTTTCAGCCCCAGTTGCTGGCTGGCGTCGCCATCGAGTGCCTGCACCGTCAGCCCCAGCGCGTTCGCGCTGCTCTGCGCGGCGGGCGTGGCCTGCCCGGAACCGTCCACCGCCTGTTCGTCACGCGGCATCTCGGCAATCGCCACTTCGATGGTCTGTTTTCCGCCGCCGCGCAGGATCTGCACCGGAACCTTGGTGCCTGGCTTGGTCATGCCAACCAGCGGCGGAAGATCCCCCGCCTGCATCAGCGGCTTTCCATCGTAGGAGAGAATGATGTCCCCGGCCTGGATGCCGGCCTTTTCCGCACCGCTGCCCGCCGTCACGGAAACCACGGCGGCGCCCGTCGCACTGCTGAGCTTGAATGCCTTGGCCATGTCGTCACTGACCGGCTGCACCTCGACACCCAGCACGCCGCGCGACACATAGCCTTTGGTCTTGAGCTGCTGGATCGCGTTCATCGCCACGTCAATCGGGATCGAGAACGAGACGCCCATGTAGTTGCCGGTGTTCGAATAGATCTGCGAATTGATGCCGACCACCTGACCCTGCAGGTTGAACAACGGGCCACCGGAATTGCCGCGATTGATCGGTACGTCGGTCTGAATGAACGAGGTATACGGCTGATCCTGCTGTCCCAGATTGCGCCCGACCGCGCTCACGATGCCCTGGGTCACGGTGTAGTCGAAACCGAACGGCGAACCGATCGCCAACACCCACTGACCAGCCTTCAGGCTGCGCGAATCACCAATGCTCACGGCCGGCAGATTGCCGCCGTCTTTTACCTTGAGCAGCGCGATGTCGTACTTCGGGTCGGTACCGACCACCTTGGCGGTCAGCGTGCGCCGATCCTGCAGGCGCACCGTGACCTCATCGGCACCATCGACGACATGATTATTGGTGAGAATGTAGCCATCACCGGAAATGATGAAACCCGAGCCGAGCGAGGTGTGTTTCTGCTCTTCCGGC
>JBAPPP010000099.1:0-7283 GCA_049280175.1 Rhodanobacter sp. | reverse complement strand
AGCGAGGCACCTTCTATGGGAACCCCCTCAGCACAGGTCAGGCTGACGCCACACACGCTGATGCACAGCACCAGCCACATGCTCCGAACAAAATCCATTGAGTTCCCCTGGGTGACACGTTTCCAAGTGATCGATCGGCCCACAGGCAATCTGCGAGCCGTTGGACCATATATCTCTATAGCAGACCTCAAACGCCCGAAAATTGCGCCCTGTCAGAACTTACAGGTACCCGATCCCACGGCGCGAACGCCTAATCTGTTTCCGGAATAGCGAACGGCGAATTCAAGGTCGTGCATATCGCATTTCCAGAGTTAGTTCCAAATTTTTTGGTGGACGCAAGCGCGCATGCGGGGCTCCGATGCTGGCCCGATTGTCTTTCCGATGTTTCGGGAAATGAAATATGTTGCTAGTTCAACCGTCATGGCTCATCCGCGCAAGTTTTTGATCAGCATAAACACAGCAACAGCGACGATCGCGAACGCGAAGACCACATTCAGCGTGCCGCGGGTTTGCGCGAGCCGATGCGCGCCTAGTGCACCGAGCCAGCCACCCACGATGCCGCCGGCGATGAATTCGGCGGCTACGCGCCAGTCGATCAAACCGGAGGCGGCGTAGTTGAGTGCGGTAGTGGTGGCGAATGCGCCGACTGAAAATAGCGACGTGCCGATCGCGGCGATGATCTCCATGCCGCTGGCGAGCATCAGACCCGGCACGATCAGGAAGCCGCCGCCGATGCCGAAGAAGCCCGACAGGCTGCCGGCGGCGAAACCGACCGCGCCCAATCGCGGGAACATGTGCGGCAGCGGGTAGCGATCTACACTGCCACCTCGGCGGCCACGCAGCATCAATGCGGCTACCACGAGCATCAACAACGCAAACAGCACCAGAAGGCGTTGGCCGTCGACCAGTTTGCCGATGGTCGAGCCGGCGAACGCGCCGAGCACGCCGGTTGCGGCAAACGTGAATGCTGCCTTCCAGCGCACGTGCCCGGCACGCGCATGCGGGATCAGGTTGGCGAACGCGTTCACTGCCACCGCCAGCGCGCTGGTGCCGATCGCTAGGTGTGGATCGCGCACGCCCACGACGTACAGCAGCAGCGGCGTTGCGAGGATCGATCCGCCGCCGCCGATCAGCGCCAGCGAAAAACCAACCAGCGAACCACACAGCATGGCCAACAGATCAGGCAAAGCGGGCATGCGTGGAATCCTTGGCCGGCGTTACGGGAGAAACCCTGTGCGCTTCAGCGGCCGGTAGCGGATCCTGCGGCCAGCGCCGACAGATCGTAGCCGGCCGTGGCCGCACAAGCGATCACCGCATGGCGATCCTCGCCGGCAGCACAGGCGCTCAACGCCCATAGCGTGCACGAGCGGGTGCCGCTGCGGCAGAACGCCAGGATGGGAATCGGCAGCGTGTGCAGCGCGTCGGTGAAAGCCGCCACTACGTCCTCATGCCATTGCCCGGAAACCACGGGCAGGTGCGTGTACGCCATGCCATTCCGCGCTGCTGCCGCGGCCAGTGCGCTGCTATCCGGCTGCCCCGGGACTTCGCCGTCGGGTCGATTGTTGATGAGGCTGCGGAAGCCCTGCCCTGCAAGCGCGTCGATGTCGGCTTCGTCGATCTGCGCGCTGACGCTGAGGATGTCGGTGAGCTGCCGCAGTTGCATGGGGATGGTCCTCGCGGTGAAGTTGTCGGGCCGCGTTTCGCGCGGCCCGCACTATCGATGTGGATGGTAATCCTGAAGTGGGGACGGCGCGCCATAGGTGGCGATACGGGCCGCCTATGGCGATACGGTCATTCGGATTTATCCACTATCCCGCGAATACCGAACCTTCACCCCAACCCTCTCCCAAGGGGAGAGGGGGCAAACGCGTTGACGCCCACGACGCGTATTGGCCGACGCGGGTCAGAGGCTGAGGCTGGCCGTCAGCTTGCCCTGCCATTGCGGAACCAGCTGGTTGCCATTGACGTGCTGGAAGACCGGCCTTTCCACATCGGCATACAGGCGCACGTGATGGATGCGCAGTTCGAGTGCCGGCGCCAGCAGCAGGCGTTCGTAGCCGCTGTCCGGCCGATTCGAGTTGTCGCCTGAATCGCGCGCGCGCAACGACACGAGTGCCTGCAGGATCGGTGTGAGGCGCATGCCGTTGCCCACGTTCCAGCCACCGGAATAGACACCGAACGCACTATCGAGCTCGGTGCCGGGACGGTAGCCCGCGCGACTGTTCAACGGCTGGTCGAGCTGGGTCTGCAGGAAGCCGCCCCAGTTGCTCTCGCCGAAATACATCTGGTGATAGCCGCCGAGCAGCAGGTCGGTGGTACCGGTACCGATCGCGGTGTCGCGATCGAAGCCGGAATACTTCCAGTCGCCGGTGGCGAGCTTCAGACCGAACGTCAGCCCGGTGGACATGTCGTCCGAGAAACCGGTGTACATGCCGCTGATGCGGATATCGCCGAGCGAGCCATGGTTGAAGTCATCGACCGCCCCGCTGCCATCGTTGAGCGTTGCGAAATGTCGCTGCGTATACGGCAGTTCCAGCATGACGCCCCAGTCACGGTTGAACATGTCCTGGATGCCGGCGTCGTAGAACTCGCTGCGGATGTGCTTGTCGTCGTTGTTCGCCTTGGGCGCGGACGAACTGCCCGACCAGTTGCTGTCCTGATCGAGATAGCTGGTCTGCAGATACATCGTGATGTTCGCGCCATTCGGCAACAACGCACTGGTGCCGACGTCGAATACGCCGCAGCCGCAGGCACAGGCCTGGGCAGCAGACGACCAGGCGAAAGTGAGGCCAAGCAGCAGCGCACCGAAGGCGGCGCGCGCAGGAAGATGGGAAGAAGACATGAAAGATCCTGTGGGGATGCAGCATCCCGGGTACTTGATTGCTTTTTTTAGAAGATGCTACGGAGGCGATGTCGAACGCGATCCGCGCTGCCGACAACTCAGTCGCAGGCACGGGACATCAGCATTCGGCCATGCCGCCGCGCAGAACGAGCGGCGCGCGGCCATCCGGAGTTGTCCGGTCGGCGATCAGGCGAGTGAAAAAGCCGGCGGGCCGCGCGGTGCGGCCGCGAGCAGGACGCGCGTGGTGTGCGCCTCGCGTGTCGGTGGAATAGTCAGCGCGCCGATGTTCTTCCATACCGGCAGTGGTGGCTGCCAGGAGGTGCCGGCCAGGGTTGGGCTGTGCCCGAGCAAACCGCAGTAGCCGCACTTGTCCGTCGTCGGCGCATGCGGGTCGGTTTGACGGGGTGCCGGGTGGTCGACGAGGCCAGCATGGCCTTCGCACCAACCCCCGAGGTCGGGCGACCACGACGTGGCGGCGATGGTCTGTGAGACCACCGGCGCGACGATGGTGAGCCACATGGCGAACAGCCCCAGCCATGCAACCAACCTTCGATGTCCTGGTTTACCGATCAATGCCTGCCCCAGTCAGTAGCTTGTCCAGCATGGTGGTCGCGGCGTACACCGCGGACCGGGCGGATTGTCCCACGCGGCTGCCTCAGATGGACTGCGACACGGGGTCGCGTCGCTGGCGTCTTCGGGTAGGTGGCGGGGGCTTGATTGATTCGGCCTTTGAGCCGTTGTGGACGGAGGCCCTTCGACTTCGCTGCGCTACGCTCAGGGCGAACGGGGCTAATAGGGCGGACGGGGCTAGTAGGGCCGACGGGACAAACGGAACAGACGGGGTGAACGGGACAGACGTAGTGCTGCGGGCCGAATCAATCGGCGGGCGCTCGGTTTATCGCTGCGCCGGCGGCGAGCCGAGTAGATGGCCGTTCACTTCGGTGCCATACAGCGAGTTGGGTTCGTCGTGGTATTTCGCCCGGGTTTCGGCGAGGTTGCCGGTGTAGCGCGGATCCTGCGGGCGTTCGTGCGCGTCCATGAACATCGCCACGTCCCACGCGTCCTGGTCGGTCAGCGTGCCGCCGCGACTCAGTGGCATATTCGCCTTGATGAACGCGGCGGCGTTGTCCAGCTCGTGCATGCCGGCGCCCCAGTTGAATGATTGTGGCCCCCACAACGGCGGAAACACGTTGCGACCGGCCACCTGCTGGCCTTGCCCATCCGCACCATGGCACAGCGCGCAGGTTGCCGCATAGACCTTTTCGCCGCGTGCGTAATCCGGTGGTTGCGGCGGTTTGAAATCCTGTTTGGGATAGCCGGCGCCGTTCAACTTGACGCCGACCGGTGCGCCTTTGGCCATCCACCATGAGTAGGTTTCCAGCGCGACTATCTCAGCGCTGTCCAGCGGCGGCGCCTTGCCATTCATGCTGAAACGGAAGCAACCCTGCAAACGTTCGCCATAGGTGTTCACGTGCCCGTTTTTCTTGCGGTACTGCGGATACATGCCATAGGCGCCCCACAGCGGCGCCGAGTTCGCCAGCCGGCCGGCGTCCAGATGGCAGTTGCTGCAACTCAGCGTATTGCCGACGTAGGCGCTGGCGTGCGCCGGCGTGTCGGTGAAGATATCGCGGCCTTGCCGGATCACGTCGCCGAGCGGACCGCTGGGAATCTCTGTTTCGGACGGCGGCGTATAGGCGCGCTTCGCTTCGCTCACAGGGCTGACGCCTGCTCGACTCGTCAGCGCGCTTGCTGGTGTCGGTGCTGAGCTGGCAACCGATGAGGCGGCTTGCCCCGAACAGCCGCTCAACCCAGACAGCGCGACAGCGGCGTACCACAGTGCGGATGACGTCTTCATGGCGCGGCCTCCTTCGCCGTCAGCGGTTGCGTGGCAAACCACTCCGCCACGGCGCGGATGTCCTGTTCGCTGAGCACACTGGACAAGTGCTGCATCAGCTGCAATGGATCGTTGTGCCGCGTGCCCTGTTGCCACGCCTTGAGCTGCGCCTCGATGTAGCTGGCCGACTGCCCGGCCAGCGGCGGAAAGTGCCCGCCCACGCCGACACCACCGGGTCCGTGGCATTGCACGCAGGCCGGAACTTGCTGGTCCCATCGACCACGGGTGGCCAGCACAGCGCCGACGCTGTCGGCTGCTGGCATCGGCGCCGCAGGCTTTGCCAGTGCGCGCGGCATCGGCTGCTTGCTGTAATAGATCGCCAGCGCCTGCCGCTGGTCATCGCTGAGCGCCTTCGCGGTGGCCTGCATCATCGTGCTGGCGCGAGTGCCGCTGGCAAAATCATCGAGCTGCTTTTGCAGATAGGCCGCATTGAGCCCGGCCAGTCGCGGATTGCCGGTACCCGCCATGCCGCCGCCATTCGCGCCATGACACGCCATGCACGGCGCGGCACCTTTGTCATTGCCCTGGGTCGTGATTGTCAGCGTATCGGTGGCACAGGCCAGCAGCGGCAGCACGGCCATCCACAGGAAGCAGGCGGTGAACCCGATACGCCGCGTCCGCCAGCCTCGATCAGGACGAAACGCTGCGCAACTTTGATCAAGGCGTGGCATCGCGACCTCCTCAATGCGGCGGCATGAAGCCATATTTGCGATACACCGCCTGCGCCGCGGGACTCTGCATGAACGCCAGAAAGTCCTTGGCGGCCTGCGTGTGCGGAGCATCCTTCATGCGCGCGGCGGTGTACGAGGACACGACATTCTGCGCCGCCGGAATCGTCACCGTGTCGACCGGAAAACGCATGATCTGCTGCTGAAAATAGGCCTCGGTCGACCACACCGGCGCTGCATCCGACTCGCCCTGCAAGACGCGCAGCGGCGATTGCCGATGATGGATGCGGGTGAGGAAGGTGCTGCCATCCTTCACCTTGGTGTCCATGATGGTGTGGTCGAGTGCGTCGCCGCCGGCTTTGCGGTAACTCGCCTCGATCTGCTTGGCGATACCTTCCCACGCGGGATTGGGCATGCTCACACGCACGTCGGCGCGACCAAGATCGGCCAGCCCTGCGACATGTTTCGGGTTGCCCCTGGCGACCAGGATCGCCAACGGATTGCGCGCGTAGTCATAGCTGTCGGCGAACCAGTCGTGCTGCTTCTGCTGCTCGGCGATGGCATCCTTGCCGGCCGTATAGACGTCCGGCTTGAGCGTGATGCGCAGGTTGCCCATCACCAGCACACCGCTCTCTATCTGCTTGGCCAGAATCCCCGGCGGCAGCGTCTCGGCGTAGATCCGCTGGTATTGCGGGTGCGCCTGCTTGAACGCCTCCAGCAAGTCATGCACGACCATGAACTGGTTGCCGGCGAAGAACAGCACCAGTTGCGGATCGACGATGTCGCCATGCAGGTCGGCGATCGCATCCACCGGCGGTACGCTGAACTGCAGGCCTGCCGGCGGAGTATTCCACGGCGGCAGGAAGTCGGTCTTGTCGGTCGCGCTGGCGCCGAACGTGGCGACCAGCAACAACCCAAGGACGAAGTGACGCATGCTCAGTTCCCCTGGTACGCGATGATTAGAGCGGCATCAGGGCGTAACCCTGCTGCTGCAGCTCGGTAATCGTGACCAGCGCGGACAACGACAGTGTGACGTGCGAATCCACCCAGTCGTACTGGAACTTGTTTTCGGCAACGGCCTGCCCGCATACGGCAACATCGACGCCAGCCTTTCGCAGCTGCTCGATCAGCGGCAGGTTTGGATTGGCGACGCCGTAAAGCTTTTTGTACTGCTCATCGTTCAGCACGATGGGCGTCGCCGCGCCGGACGCCACCGCCACGAATTTCAGTTGCGTGAGTGGCACGCCGGCACTGACGTACAGATTCACCGCACGCGCCACACGGTCCAGCGACGGACTCACGTCACCGGGCTTCTCGCCCGCCTTGCTCAGGCTGAATACCACCTTGTAGGTGGCATTGCGATCCGGCTGATAGGCCGCTTGCGGCAGGGCGTGGATCTTGCCGGCGCCGGTAATGGTTGGCGTCTGCCAGAAGCCATCGGTGGCCCCAGCAGTTGCAGGCAACAGGCAGAGCGCAAGCAGCATGGGCATGAATGGGCGGAGCATGGCGACCTCGCAGGGTGTGGGCAACGCAGGAATGGCGTCGCGCACATGCTATGTCCATGCTGTCTGATTAGCTAATGCGGGGTCGCGCTCACCCCCCGAACCAATCCTTCCCTACTTGCTTGGAAGTACTCCCTCCTCTGCGAGAGGGGGAGGGTTGGGGTGGACTCGCTCTTCGCTCGAAGATCAAAAGCTCACCCCCTCCCAGCCTCCCCCTGCAAGCAGGGGGAGGAGCAAAGCATGTCACCTCGAACTACTCCCTCCCCTGTTCGCAGGGGAGGGTTGGGGTGGGGTCGCTCTTCGCGAAGGAGATCAAGGGCTTTACCCCCTCCCAGCCTCCCCCTGCGAGCAGGGGGAGGAGCAGAGCGGCGCATCAC
>JBAPPP010000098.1:0-10142 GCA_049280175.1 Rhodanobacter sp. | reverse complement strand
AAAGTTCAGATGAAAAAGTTCAGGCGGGGCTGCATTATGCCGTTCTCTCGATGACGCGTTGAAACGGTGGCAAGGCCTTCAGCATGCCGCTGCCGTAGCGCTTCGTCACCACGCGGCGGTCGAGCAGCACGATGCGGCCGCGATCGGTCTCGTTGCGTATCAGTCGGCCGCAATACTGGGTCAGCAGCCGCGTTGCTTCAGGCACGCTCACCTCGATGAAGGGATTGCGTCCGCGCGATTCCAGCCATTCGGCGTACGTCGCGCCGACCGGGTCGGTGGGTACGGCGAACGGCAGCTGGGTGATCACCACCGTCTCGCATAGCTTGCCGGGCAGATCGAGGCCTTCGCCGAACGAAGCCAGTCCAAACAGTGTGCTGCCTTTGCCCGCTTCGATGTCGGCGATGTGTTCGGCGACCAGCTGCGACTTGCCCAGCGAGCCTTGTGCGCGCACCTTGCGCACCTGCGCAATGGGCAGTTTCTGCAGCACGCGGTCGAGCTTCGCGCGCGAAGTGAATAGCACCAGGTTGCCGGCATCCCAGTCGAGGTTGTCGGCCAGCCACTCACTGATTTCCTCGGCATGCGCCTCGCGCGCGTCCGGCAGCGTGCGCATCGCCGGCACTTCAAGGCGTGCCTGCACGGCGAGGTCGAAGGGCGAGGGCAGGCTCAGCGTCACTGCGTCATCGGGCAACCCGACGGCATCGGCGAAGCCGCGGAAGTTTCCGCCTGCGCTCAGGGTTGCCGAGGTCATCACGACGCCACTGGCATTGCCCCAGAGCACGCTGCGGAGCAGACCGCCAGCGGATACCGCCGAGGCGTGGCAGACCAGTTGCTGATCGCCGCCCAAGGTGACCCAACGCGCCAGCGGAGGCGCGTTATCGGCATCGTCGCTCGACCAGGCGCGCCAGGTGCTTGCCTGCTTGCCGATGCGTTCCAGTGCTATTCCGAGTTCGCGCGAAAGCGCTTCCTGCGTCGGGCCGCCATCGGTCATCTCGACCACGGCGCGGCGTACGGCAGTGAGCCAGCGCTGCACTTCGCCGGTGCACAGGCTGAGCAAGCGTGCATGTTCCACCCATGGCTCCGGCAGTTGGCCGAGCGATCCGCGATACATCGGCTCGGCTTCGGCCGGGTCGGGCAGCCAGCCCAGGCGGATGTCCTTTTCCAGTTCCTCCAGCGCATTGCTGAGTTCCTGCAGCTTTGCGTCGCCGGCATCCAGCGACAGCTTGCCCAGGGTCTGCTTGTCGGTCAGCGAATAAGCCGCATGCACCTGCCGCCCGAGCCGGCTCAGCTGGCGCACCGTGACGCTCATGTAGACCTCGGAGGCGCCGCGATCGATCGCCTTGCCCGGCACGTGATGGCCTTCGTCGAAGATGTACAGCGTCTCGTCCGGGCGCGGCAGGATCACCCCGCCCCAGCCTTCGTCCTCGCCCGGCATGGTGAGATCGGCCAGCACCAGGTCCTGGTTCGCCACGATGATTTCCGCATCGTCCACCGCGCGGCGGGCGGCGAAGAACGGACAGATCATGAACTGGCCGCACTTGCGTCCGGTGCAGCCACCGGCGCTGGTGGTCACCATCGGACGCAGCAGGTCGCTGACTGCCTCCGGCGCGCTGTCCATGTCGCCATTCCACTCGCCGTTGTCGAACGCGGCGCTCAACTTGGCCAGCGCCTGCTTGTCGCGTGGCTGGGGCGGCTTCAGCCACAGCGCCAGATCCGCATCGAAGCCGGCCAGGCCCATCTGCCCGGAATCGTTGAGGCTGTTCGCCGCCATACGCAGGTTGCGCGGGCACAGGTAACGCCCGCGGCCCTTCGCCAGGGCCACTTTCGCCTCAATGCCGTTGAGTTTCAGATACAGCGGGATGTCCCGTTGCACCAACTGCTCCTGCAGCGCCACGGTGGCTGTGGCGATCAGCAGCTTCTTCTTCTGGAAGCGCGCCACTTCCACGCCGGCAAGCAGATAGGCCATCGACTTGCCGGTGCCGGTCGGGGCCTCGATCACGGCCACCCCGCCGGTTTTGCCCAGTGCCCTGGCGACCTCGGCAATCATCCGTCCTTGCGACGCGCGCGCGCGAAAGCCCGGCAGGCCGTCTTTCAGGCGTGCATAAGCGGCGCGTATGGCGTCTTTGGTGGTGTCGGCGAGCATGCTGGAGGGAACCTGTGGCGCGGGTTATGCATGAAACATGGGCACGGATGCCGTCAGCTGCCGGGAAGCGTCGGCGCGTGGCGGCGACGTGCCGGAGTGCAACTGGGCTGAATGCAAGATGGGCAGTTTATCGGTATTGCGAGTCCGACAGGTTCCTGCTGGCGCTACGCTGGCGCTGTCGCGCGCTTTGAGGGGGTATGCTGATGCCGGACGCTGGCGGAGCCGGGCTTGGGGGAGCTCTATCAATGAAGCACGCGGATGCTGTTGAGTCGACGTTGTCCGACGGCTCGTTGCAGCTGACATGGCTGGCCCACCTGACGGCAGACCATACGCCACACGAAGTGGCGGCGGTGATCGCTGGCCTGGTGCAGGCCAGGCCGGGTTGCCGGGCCGCCTGCGTGCTGTGGGGATTGGAGCAGCCGGCAACTCATAGCAGCGTTCCGACGACGCGGATCGATCCGGCCGATTGGCCGTGGTTGCGCGACGCCAGCAAATCAGATGTGCCGCACTGGAACCCGGATCAGCGCCGTGTCGCGATTCGCCTGTGCCAACAGCCCGAATCAGCGATGCTCCTGCTGAGCCTGCAGCCGGGGCACGATGCCGGGGACTTTCTCGAGCAGCTGGCGGCAGCGCTGCAGCTCGCCGGTCAGCATCTGCGCCGGGCGCTGGAGTGGTTCAAGCTGCAGCATTCGCATCAGCAGCTGGAGCGCTCCGAAGCGCTACAGCGCGCGCTGTTCGCCATCTCCGACCTGGCCGGCTCCGAGCGCGACATGCCAGACATGCTGCGCGGCATCCACGCGATCGTCAGCACGCTGATGTACGCGGAAAATTTTTTCATTGTCACGCGCAACGTCGAGCTGGATACGATCCGCTTCCTGTATTTCATCGACGTCGAAGACCCGGCCTCGCCCGGCAATGGCCAGGACCTGCCGTTGAGCGCGATCGAGCATACGCTGACCTGGTATGTGATCACCGATGGCAAGGCACGCATGGGTAGCGCCGAGGAACTGCGCAGTCAGGTGCCCGGGCCGATGGCCATGATCGGGTCCGACAGCTTCGACTGGCTTGGTGTGCCGATGCTGCGCGACGGTCAGCCCGGCGGCGCGCTGGTGGTGCAGAGCTACCAGCAGAACATCGGCTATTCGGACGAGGATCTGGCGCTGCTGGAGTTTGTTGGCAGCCACATCCTCACCGCACTGGAGCGCAAGCAGACCAAGGAGGATCTTGAAAAGCGGGTGCGCCTGCGCACGTGGCAACTGGCTGAAGCGAATCGCGGACTGCAACTGGAGATCATCGAGCGCAAACGTGCCGAGCATCTGCAGGCGGCCTTGTTCCAGATCGCCCAGCTGGCCACCGCGGATATCGATCAGGAAGAGTTCTACCGGCGCGTGCATGCGGTGGTTGGCGAGTTGCTGAATGCGGAAAATTTCTTCATCGCGCTGCTCTCCGACGACCGCCAGCAGTTGACGTTTCCCTACTCCGTGGACGAGGTCAAATTGCCGCCGGCCATGCGCCCGCTGGGGCGAGGTCTGAGTGAATATGTGCTGCGCCAGGGGACGGCCCTGCGCGCGGACAACGCCGACATCGAGGAACTCGTGCGCAAGGGTGAGATTGCGCAGGGACGTGTGGGTGCGCCTGCGATGTGCTGGCTGGGCGTGCCGTTGATCGTCGGCGACGAGACGATCGGGTTGGTCACCGTGCAGAGCTACAGCCCTTCGGTCGTCTATGGCCAGGCGGATCAGGAGCTGCTCAGCTTCGTCGCGTCGCAGATCGCGAACAGTCTCACTCGGCGTCGCTCCGCCGAATCCCTGCGGCGCGCTTACGAACAGCTCGAGCATCGGGTGGAGGAGCGTACACAGGCGTTGCGCAAGGAGATCATCGAGCGCGAACGCATCCAGGATCAGCTCAAGCATCAGGTGATGCATGATTCGCTGACCGGTTTGCCCAATCGCGGCTACCTGCGCGACCGCATCGATCGCGTACTTTCTGCGATCAGGCATGAACCACACCGACGTTGCGCGCTGCTGTACCTGGACGTCGACCGTTTCAAGATCATCAACGACAGCCTCGGACACCTGGCAGGCGACGAAGTATTGAAGGAAGTCGCCACCCGTCTGGCAAGCTGCGTGCGCCATCCCGACCTGGTCGCGCGATTGGCCGGTGACGAGTTCGCGATCCTGCTGGAGGACGTGCAGATGCAGGCCGACGTCATGGCCGTGGCGCAGCGCGTGCTGGACGCTCTCGGAGCGCCGATGCTGATTGCCGGCAAAGAGCTGCAGCCTACCGCCAGCGTGGGCATCGCGATCGGAGACAGTCACTACCAGGCGGCCGACGAGGTGCTGCGCGATGCCGACATTGCGCTGTATCGGGCCAAGGATCTCGGCCGCAAGCGCTTCGAGCTTTTCGACGAGACGCTGGCGAAGAATGTGATCGACGTGCTGGCGCTGGAAGTGGAGCTGCGCCGGGCGTTGCAGAACGATCAGTTCGAGCCGTACTTCCAGCCGATCTGCCGGCTCGATGATGGTCAGGTGGTGGGCTATGAGGCGCTGATCCGCTGGAATCATCCGCAGCGGGGTCTGCTGAGACCGGCGGAGTTCATCAAGATTGCCGAGGACATCGGGCTGATCGAGGCGATTGACTGGCGCATCTTCGAACTCAGCTGCAACCTGCTCGCGCGGCATGGTGCGGACGACACGTTCATGACGTTCAACGTGTCAGCGCTGCACCTGCGCCATGCAGATTTCGACACGCGCCTGATCAGCCTGCTCGAAGCCACCGGCTTGCCCGCCTCCCGCCTGATCGCGGAAGTCACCGAAGGCGCGCTGCTGGACAATCCCGAACGCGTGCGCGCCACCCTCGAGCGGCTGCGCCTGGTCGGCGTCGGTGCGGCGCTCGACGATTTCGGTACCGGCTATTCCTCGCTCAGCTACCTGCATTCACTGCCGTTGCGCATGCTGAAAATCGACCGCGCGTTCGTGGAGGAACTGGACAAGGACCGCAACACCAACAGCACCACCGTGGTGGCGGCCATTCTCGCGCTGGCGCGGGCCTTGAACATCCAGGTGATCGCCGAGGGCATCGAAACCCAGGCACAGCGCAACGCACTCATGGCCATGGGTTGCGAGCTGGGACAGGGCTATCTGCTGGGGCATCCGTCACCGATCGGGCATTGGTTGCAAGCTCACGCCGACACTGAGTGAGTCGGCGTGCCCGTCAGCGTGGCAGGGCCGCGCTGATCTGTCGCAACGCTTGCTCGAATGCTTCCGGTGGCTGTCCGCCGGAAATCAGGTGGCGGCCATTGATGATGGTCGCCGGAACCGAGTGGATGCCACGTTCCATGTACGACCTTTCCTGTGCGCGCACTTCGTCCGCGTACGTATTGCTGGATAGAATTTCCTGCGCGCGCGCAACGTCCAGCCCCACCTCACCTGCCAGACGCAGCAGCGTGTCGGGTGCACTCACATCCTCGCCGTCCGTGAAATAGGCGCGTAACAACGCATGTTTCAGCGGAATGTGCCGGCCTTCAAGTTCGGCCCAGTGCAATAGTCGATGCGCATCGAACGTGTTGTAGATGCGATTGCGCCGGTCCATGCGGAACTCGAAGCCCAGCGATGCGCCGCGAGCGCGGATTGCCTCGCGATTTACAGCGAGCTGTTCGGGTGTGCTGCCGTATTTGTTGACCAGGTGCTCGGTCGAATCTTCACCCTCCGGTGGCATCTGCGGATTCAGTTCGAACGGCTGGAAATGGATTTCGGCGGTAACCTCGTCGCCGAGGTTTGCCAGTGCCTGCTCCAGCGCGGTCAAGCCGATCGCACACCATGGGCAGGAGACATCGGAGACAAAATCGATCCGGAGTGGGGCGGGCTTGGTTTCGTTGGGCATGAAAGATCCTCGCGGCGATGTGCACAGCGCACGTCGCCCTATGTGGACTCCAATATGCGGGCATGAAACGGACAATCAATCGACGGCGTTGTGCCCGTGCGCGAGGCCAGCGCGTCTCAGCTTCCGGCCATGCTCAAGGCCACCGCCTCGGCGATCCTGATGCCGTCGACCGCGGCCGAGAGGATGCCGCCGGCGTAGCCAGCACCTTCACCGGCCGGATAGAGGCCGCTGGTATTGAGGCTTTGCAGGCTGTCATCGCGCTTGATCCGCACCGGTGAAGAGGTGCGGGTTTCCACGCCGGTGAGCACAGCGTCATGCAGGGCGAAACCCCTGATCTGGCGATCGAACGCGGGCAGCGCTTCGCGGATCGCGGCGATCGCGTAGTCGGGCAACGCGCTATCGAGACTGCCGAGCGTTACGCCGGGCTTGAACGAGGGCTGCACATCGCCGAATTCCTGCGAGGCCCGCGCCGCGATGAAGTCGCCGACCAGCTGGCCCGGCGCATTGTAGTTTTCGCCACCGAGTACGTAGGCGTGGCTTTCCAGCGCGCGCTGCAACGCGATACCGGCCAGTGGACTGCCGCTGTCGTCATAGGCCGCAAAATCGGATGGTTCGATGCCGACCACGATCGCAGCATTCGCGTTGCGTTCGTTGCGCGAGTACTGACTCATGCCGTTCGTGACCACACGGCCGGGCTCGCTGGTGGCCGCGACCACGGTGCCGCCGGGGCACATGCAGAAGCTGTAGACCGAGCGCCCGTTGCCGACGTGGTTTCCCTTGCAGTGGTGCACGAGCTTGTAGTCGGCGGCACCAAGCAGCGGATGGCCGGCCTGCGGGCCGAAGCGGGCACGGTCGATGATCGACTGTGGGTGCTCGACGCGAAAGCCGATCGAAAAAGGCTTGGCCTCCAGATACACGCCGCGCGCATGCAGCATCTCGAACGTGTCGCGTGCACTGTGGCCGACCGCCAGCACCACCTGGTCGGCGCGAATTTCTTCGCCGCTGGCTAGCGTCACGCCGCGCACGTGGCGCTGGCCGCTCGCGTCGGTCTCGACCTTCAGGTCATCGACGCGTTCGCCGAAACGAATTTCGCCGCCCAGCGACTCGATCGTGGCGCGCATGTTCTCCACCATGGTCACCAGCCGGAACGTGCCGATGTGCGGCTTGCTGACGTAGAGAATTTCTTCCGGTGCGCCAGCCTTGACGAACTCGGCCAGTACCTTGCGGCCGTGGTGCAGCGGGTCGCGGATCTGGCTGTACAGCTTGCCGTCGGAGAAGGTGCCGGCACCGCCCTCACCGAACTGCACGTTGGACTCCGGGTGCAGGTTGCGTTTACGCCACAGGTCCCAGGTGTCCTTGGTGCGTTCGCGCACCGCCTTGCCGCGGTCCAGGATGATCGGACAGAAGCCCATCTGCGCCAACAGCAGCCCGGCGAACAGTCCGCACGGACCGGTACCGATCACGATGGGACGCAGCTTCAGCTCAGCTGAGGCGCGGGCGACAAAGCGATAGTCAGTATCCGGCGTGGGCTGGATGTGCAGGTCGTCGGCGAAGCGCTGCAACAACTCGGCCTCGCGCGTGGTTTCGATATCCAGCGCATAGATCAGCAGGATCGCGCCGCGCTTGCGCGCGTCATAGCTGCGCTTGGCGACGGTGTAGCGGGTCAGTGCCGCCGCCTCGATATCCAGCCGCTTGAGGATCGCCCGGGTCAGCGCATCCTCGGAATGATCCAGCGGCAATTTGAGGTCGGTCAGTCGCAACATTCGCCAGGATCCAGGAGACAAGCCAGCGGATTTTCGCAGATATCGCGCTGGCGTGACGGATTCGGGCGGTACATGGGTTCTGTGGGAGCGGCTTCAGTCGCGATGCCTTGATGGCAAATCACAGCGGCAACCGCCCCACAGAGAACCCTTCGATCACTGCTGGCCGATGAAGTCGGTCTTGCCGATTTCGGTACCGGCCACGCGCAGAATGTTGTACGCGGTCGAGCAATGGAAGAATACGTTAGGAAGGACGAAGCCCAGCAGGTAAGCCTGGCCTTCAAACGTCATCTCGCCGGTGCGCATCTTCATGACGATCGTGCGGGTCTCGCTACCGTCGATCTGCTCGGGCTTGAACGTCTTGATGTATTCGATCGCACGATCGATGCGGGAGTAAATCTGCTCCAGCGTGGTTTCGTTGTCCTCGAACGACATCGGCTCGACGCCAGCCAGGCGGGCGGCGCCGCGGCAGGCCATATCGGCCGCGATCTGCACCTGCTTGACCAGCGGCAGCATGTCGGGGATCAGCCGCGTCTGCAGCAACACTTCGTCGGTGACGTTCTTGGACTTTGCATGTGCCTCACCTTTTTTCAGCACATCGGCAAGGTTGCCGAGGGCGCGGACAAAAACGGGGACGGATGCCTGATACATCGAAAGTGTCATGGGGATTGCTCCGGTGGATCGTGGGGTAGTGGATCGTGCTGTAGTGAAACGTGCTGTCGTGGTTCGGACGAAAGTTCGTTGAACGGGATCATGGGAACGATGTCTTCGGTTGCCAACGGCACAACGGCTGGTGTGTGACGGATCACACGCATGGCGATCAGCGCGGCGGCAAACAGCAGCAGCGCGGCCAGTACGAACGCGGCGCCGGGTAGATGCTGCACCGGCGCATGATCGCTGATGAACAGCGCAAACAGGTTCGCGAACAGCGCCGGGCCGAAGATGCCGGCAAGGCTGGCCAGGCTGGTCAGCGCGCCCTGCAGGCGGCCCTGCTCATGCGGATCGACCTGATGGGTCATCATCGCCTGTGCCGGCGGTCCGGCCAGTCCACCGAGGCACAGGAACGGAATGCCCAGCAAGAAAATCCATCCGACGGAGGCGAAGCCGAAGAACACGTAACCGACGATGCATAGCAGGAGGCCAGCCAGGATCAGGCGCTGTTCGCCCAGCTTCGGCATCAGTCGGCGCACCAGCACGGCCTGTACCAGTCCGCTGCACAAACCCACCAGGCCGAGCGTGTAGCCCACCGCCTGGGGTCCCCAGCCGTAGCGATAATCGGTGTACAGCACGTAGGTCGAGTTCAGCGAGAACTGCGCCAGGTTGATCAGGAAGAACACCGTCGCCAGCCCGAATACCTGCGGATAGCGGCGCAGCAGCACCACGGCTCCGAACGGGTTCGCATGGCGCCAGTCGAAGCGCGCACTGCGTTTTTCCTTCGGCAGCGATTCCGGCAATACGAAATAGCCATAGCCGAAGTTGATCAGCGATAACGCCGCGGCTACCCAGAACGGCAGCCGGATATGCAGATGCCCGAGAAAGCCGCCGAGCGCCGGTCCGATGATGAAGCCGATGCCGAACGCTGCACCCAGCGTGCCAAACGCGGCGGCGCGCTTTTCCTTCGGCGTGATGTCGGCGATGTAGGCGTTCGCGGTGGAGAAGCTCGCCGCACAGACGCCGGACACCGCACGGCCGATGAACAGCAACCACAGTACCGGCGCCAGGGCCATCACGATGAAGTCGATGCCGAGGCCGAAGCTGGAGATCAAGATCACCGTGCGTCGACCAAAGCGGTCCGATAGCGCACCCTGCACCGGCGAAAACACGAACTGCATCAGCATGAACAGTGCGCCGAATGCACCCGACCACACAGCAGCCCGAGAGATGCTGCCGCCGATCAGCTGCACGATAAGGTGCGGCAGCACCGGGATGATGATGCCGAACGCCAGCATGTCCAGCATCACGGTGACAAAGATGAAGTTGAGTGCGGCGCGGTGGCGCGGAGCGGGGAGGGTTGGTGGCTGATCCATGGGGTGTGGCAAGGCGATGGGATACGCACGATAACCGAACGGCGATGACGCTACACGTGTGTGTGCTGCGCTATGTCGCCGCGCCGATCCAGGCGGCAACGGCTCCCGGGTGTTCAAGGTGCAGGTGGTGGCCGCCGTCGAGGTGGGTTACCGCAAGCTGCGGTACGCACGCAGCGCGTGCCTGCATCGGCGCGCTGGGCAGATACGAAGTAGCCGGTTGCGCCAACAGCAACGCGCTGGGCGCGTCGATGCCGCGCAACAGGGCGTGGATCTGGGAGTCAGCCAGACGCACGGGGCTGGGACGGGTCAATCGCGGGTCGCTGCGCCAGCGCC
>JBAPPP010000097.1:0-7284 GCA_049280175.1 Rhodanobacter sp. | reverse complement strand
CCCCAACCTACATCAGCTTCCCAGCCGACGATATTGCAGCGCTTCAGCTAGGTGCGATTGATCCAGCAGAGCCGCGCCGCCGTCGATATCGGCGATGGTGCGCGCGACCCGCAATACCCGGTGATAGGCACGCGCAGACAAACCAAGCCGCTCCAGCGCAGTTTCGAACCAATGGCGCTCAGCTGGCCCCAGTGCGCAGTCGCGTTCCAGTTCGCGCGTGCTGATTTCCGCGTTCGGTCGTCCCGCGCGCATCAGCGACTGCCGCCTTGCCTTGAGTACCCGCGCGCGTACCGTGACCGAATCCTCGTCGTGCACGCCGCGCGGCGTGCCGAGGCTGGCCAGTGGCACCTGCGGCACTTCCACACAAAGATCGATGCGGTCGAGCAGCGGTCCGGAAATACGCGAGCGATAGCGCCGGATCTGATCCGGTGTGCACTGACAACGCTGGCGCAAATCACCGGCGTATCCGCACGGGCATGGATTCATCGCAGCCACCAACTGGAACTGCGCGGGAAACGTCGATTGCCGCGCCGCCCGCGAAATCACGATATGGCCTGACTCCATCGGTTCGCGCAGCACTTCCAGCACGTGCCGACTGAACTCCGGCAGCTCATCCAGGAACAACACGCCGTTGTGCGCCAGTGAAATCTCGCCCGGGCGCGGAACCGAGCCGCCACCCACCAGCGCCACCGCCGACGCGGTGTGATGCGGCGCCCGGAACGGTCGTCGCCGCCAATGCGTGAGGTCCGCATGCTGTCCGGCCACCGACCGTACGACGCAGGTTTCCAACGCCTCCGACTCGGACAGCGGCGGCAGGATGCCGGGCAAGCGTTCGGCCAGCATGGTCTTGCCGGTGCCTGGAGGCCCGACCAGCAAGAGATGATGACCACCGACGGCGGTAATCTCCAACGCGCGCCGAGCCTGTAGCTGGCCGCGCACATCAGACAAGTCTGGGCCATCGTACGCGCCGCCATCGCTGGGAATACCCACCGGCAACGACAGCTCTTGCGCGCCGCGCAACCAGCTACATACCTCGGCCAGTGTGTCGGCCACCCGCACGTCCACGTCCGACACCAACGCCGCCTCGGCAGAATTTTCGCGAGGCACCACGACGCGACGACCACACGCCCGTGCGCGTAGCAAGGCTGGCAGCACGCCGGGCACACCTCGCAACGCGCCGGTCAAGGCCAGCTCACCAAGAAATTCGCAGTCGTCCAGTTTCTCGCGTGGCACCTGACCACTCGCCGCAAGGATGCCCAACGCGATGGCCAGGTCGAAGCGGCCGCCGTCCTTGGGAAGCTCGGCTGGCGCCAGATTCACGGTAACGCGGCGATTGGGGTATTCGAAAGCGGTGTTCTGGATCGCCACGCGCACGCGATCGCGCGCCTCGCGTACCGCTGCCTCCGGCAGACCGACAATATTCGTTGCCGGAAGGCCACCGGACAAATGGACTTCCACCATCACTTGCGGAGCGGCGATCCCTTCCTGGGCGCGGCTGAGCGTAACCGCAAGACTCATACGGCCGGAGGTCGCTGACGCACGGAAGGGTCGCTGATATATACAGACATCAAGCGACTCCATCGGCAGTGCTGGATAAATAACCGCCCTCGATCGTTCTCGGGGTGAGGTGACGGATCGAGGGCGGCTCCCGGGAGGTGGGTTGTACTAGCTCCCGCGGGCAGCCACTGCAGCCTCAAGTTCGGCCACGCGTCGCTCCAATTCGTCGACCTTGGCGCGGGTACGCGCCAGCACCTGCGTCTGGACTTCGAATTCTTCGCGAGTGACCAGATCGAGGCGGCGCAATCCCTGCGCCAGAACATCCTGGAAGTTGGTACGCAAATCCTGTTGCGCCTGTGCCAGTCCTGGCGGTACCAACGACACAAGTCGCAGGGCAATCTGATCGATATCCTGCCTATCCATCATGGATAGCGCCTCAAGCTCGTCGAAGTGAAGTCTAGGTGAATGAAAATCGGGTGCGCCATCGGTATGCTCCGTCAGAAACTGTAAGGATTGTCCTACACGGATCGTTATCAGGCGACAACATCGCACGGTACAGGCAGAATGCAGCGTCGCGTCGCCCGTCGTGCCGATGCCCGTCGACTGAGGAAAACCCATGAAGCTGGTCGTGGCGATCATCAAGCCATTCAAGCTGGACGATGTGCGTGAAGCGCTGGCCGAGGTCGGCGTGCAGGGCGTGACGGTCACGGAAGTGAAAGGCTTCGGCCGCCAGAAGGGCCATACCGAGCTGTATCGCGGGGCCGAATACGTGGTCGATTTCCTGCCCAAGATCAAACTGGAAGTGGCGATCGCGGACGACCAGCTGGAGCGCGTGCTGGAGGCGATCCAGCATTCTGCCCGCACTGGCAAGATCGGCGACGGCAAGATCTTCGTCAGCACGCTGGAGCAGGTCATACGAATCCGCACCGGCGAACTGGATCACGACGCGCTCTGAGGCCAGAACCGGCAAAGTCACCCGTGGCATTCAGTCCGACGGCGTGAGGCGCAAATCAAGCTCCTGAACCATGGCATCGCGCATCAGGTACTTCTGTATCTTGCCGGTCACGGTCATCGGAAACGCGTCGACGAAGCGCACGTAGTGCGGCACCTTGTAGTAGGCCAGACGGTGTCGGCAGTAGTCCTGGATCTCCGCCTCGCTGGCGCTGCTGCCTTCGCGCAAACGTATCCATGCGCAGACCTGCTCACCCAGTTTCACATCGGGCACGCCAAATACCTGCACGTCCTGCACTTTCGGATGGCCGTAGAGAAACTCCTCGATCTCGCGCGGGTACACATTCTCGCCGCCACGGATGATCATGTCCTTCAGACGACCGACGATGCTGCAGTAACCGTCCTTGTCGAGCACAGCGAGATCGCCGGTGTGCATCCAGCCAGCCGCGTCGATCACCTCGCGCGTGCGGGCCTCGTCACCCCAGTAGCCAAGCATCACTGAATAGCCGCGGGTGCACAGCTCCCCCGTCGCGCCGCGCGGCACCGTCCGCCCTTGCTCGTCGACGAGCTTCACCTCGATATGCGGATGGATGCGTCCGACACTGTCGACACGACGTTCCAGCGGATCGTCCGGCACGGTCTGGAAGCTCACCGGGCTGGTTTCGGTCATGCCGTAGGCGATGGTTACCTGATCCATGTGCATCTCGCTGACCACGCGCCGCATGACCTCGATCGGACACGGCGAGCCGGCCATGATGCCGGTGCGCAAACTGCTGAGGTCGAAGCGATGAAACTCCGCGTGCTCCAGCTCGGCGATGAACATCGTAGGCACCCCGTGCAGGCCCGTGCAACGCTCCGCTTCCACGGTTTCCAGGGTAGCCAGCGCGTCGAAGCCCTCACTTGGTATCACCATGCAGGCGCCGTGGGTAACACAGGCGAGATTGCCGAGCACCATGCCAAAGCAGTGGTAGAACGGCACGGGAATGCACAGCCGATCCTGTTCGGTGAGGCGCATCGCCTCACCGATGAAGTAACCGTTGTTGATGATGTTGTGATGGGTCAGCGTGGCGCCCTTCGGGACGCCTGTGGTGCCGGAAGTGAACTGGATATTCACCGCGTCGTCGAAGTGCAATTCATGCTCCACCTCGCGCAATCGCACGATGGCCGGCCCATCGCCCGCGGCCAGCAGTTGCGACCACGCATGCGTACCCGGTGCGGCAACATCGTCGAGCAGGATCACCTCGCGCAAGCCCGGCAGCCGCGCGGCGCGCAGTGCACCGGCCACGGCGTCGGCCAGTTCCGGCGCCAGCTCACTCAGCACGTCCAGATAACGCGAGGTCCTGAAGCGTCTCGGCAGCACCAGCGCGCGACAGTCCACATGGTTGAGGGCGTGCTCCAGTTCGTGTGCGCGGTACGCCGGATTGATATTGACCAACACCAGTCCCGCCTTCGGCGCGGCAAACTGCAGGATCACCCACTCGGCCCGGTTCGGTGCCCAGATGCCGACGCGGTCGCCGCGCAGGAGGCCCAGCGCGAGCAGTCCGGCAGCGGCGCGCTCCACTTCAGCATGGAACTCCAGGTAGTTCATCCGCACGCCCTGGCTGCGCACTACCAGTGCTGGCTGCTGCGGGTAAGCGGCCGCCGTGCGATCCAGCAATGAGCCCACGGTATCGGCCAGCAGCGACTTGACGCTGACGCCGTGGACGTAACTCGGCAGGGCTTCCATGAACCAACGGCCTCCAGCGCGCGGTGGAGAGAGAATAACGGCTGCCGCCGTCCCCGACATGCGCCACGGCAACCCGGCCGACAAGGCCGCGCCGGCAACTATTTTTCAGCGTCCTGCGAAGCCCCGCTGCACCTCGTGTCGACGCGGTTATCCCCCGACTTGTCCACAACTTGTTGGGTTGACCACACCCTGGGCACCCGATATGTTGTGTCTGTCGGTGCCCGTCCAGACGCGATCGTCGGTCGGGCTTAAAAGGGAATCCGGTGTGAATCCGGAACTGCCCCGCAGCGGTAAAGCGGAAACGAAAGCCCCCACAAGCACTGGCCCTCAGCGGCTGGGAAGCGGGAGCAAGTAGGCGGATCGAAGGATCCATGTCCGCAAGTCCGAAGACCTGCCGGCACATCAGGGTGAACGTACCCTGGTGAGTAGTGACGGCTTCCGTGGGGAAGCACGTCGCGGAACGGTCGCCTATCGGCGCCTGTCTCGTGACTTTTCCACGGCATTCGTCACTTCAGGCCCTGCGCGCGGGAGCAGGTGTTTGACGACCCATGCTGGGAGCCACTGCCATGCAACCTGCCGATACCGCTGCCCGCGAGCGCATCGTCGCTCGTACCGATTCACCCGCTGTTTCCCACCCCGAATCCATCACGGCGTCCCTGCCCGACGTCCACCCCATGACGACTGAATCCACCACAACATCCACCACAACCGGCGATGGCGCTTTTGCGCTGACTCCACCGCACAACCCTGGCCAGATGCGCGTGACGAAGCGCAATGGCGGCCAGGAGATCGTCGACGTCAACAAGATCGTGCGCGCGGTGACCCGCAGCGGCGAAGGCCTGCACGGTGTCGACCCGTTGCGGGTGGCGCTGAAGACGATTGGCGGTCTGTACGACGGCGCCACGACGCAGGAACTGGACCAGCTGTCGATCCGCACCGCCGCGGCACTGACCGCCGAGGAGCCCGAATACGGCCAGCTCGCGGCGCGCCTGCTCGGTGCCTATATCGAGAAGGAAGTGAGCGGCCAGGAGATCCAGAGTTTCTCGCAGTCGATCGCACGTGGCGCGGAGGTCGGCATCCTCAATGATCGCCTACGCGATTTCGTCGCCGCCAACGCGCGCAAGTTGAACGATGCGATTGATTCGCTCGCTACCCGCCGTTTCGAATACTTCGGCCTGCGCACGGTATACGACCGCTATCTGCTGCGGCACCCGCAACAGCGCCTGGTTATCGAGACACCGCAGTATTTCTTCATGCGTATCGCCTGCGCGCTCGGCGGCAACGAAGGTGGCACCCAGCAGATCAGCGAAACGCTGGAGCTGTATCGACTGCTGTCGTCGCTGGAATACATCGCCAGCTCGCCGACATTGTTCAACGCGGGCACCCGCCATGAGCAGCTGAGCTCGTGCTATCTGCTCGACTCGCCGATCGATTCGCTGGAGTCGATCTACGACAAGTATGCCGACGTCGCCAAGCTCAGCAAATTTGCCGGCGGCATCGGCCTGGCCTATTCGCGGGTACGTTCGCGTGGCTCACTGATCCGCGGCACCAACGGCCATTCCAACGGCCTGTTGCCGTGGCTGAAGACGCTGGATGCGTCAGTCGCCGCAGTGAACCAGGGCGGCAAGCGCAAGGGCGCCGCCTGTGTGTATCTGGAATCCTGGCATGCCGACATCGAGGATTTTCTGGAGCTGCGCGACAACACCGGCGACGACGCGCGCCGCGCGCACAACCTAAACATCGCCAACTGGATCCCCGACGAATTCATGCGCCGGGTGGAGACCGACGGCGACTGGTCGCTGTTCGATCCGAAAGTGGTGCCGCATCTGGTCGACAGCTGGGGCGCGTCGTTCGACGAGGCCTATACCAAGGCCGAAACCGAGGGTCTGGCAGTAAAGACGGTAAAGGCGCGCGAACTCTACGCACGCATGATGCGCACGCTGGCACAGACCGGCAACGGCTGGATGACGTTCAAGGATCGCTGCAACGCCACCAGCAATCAGACGGCGCATCCCGACAACGTGATTCACCTGTCCAACCTGTGCACCGAGATCCTGGAAGTGAGCTCGGCTACCGAGACGGCGGTATGCAATCTCGGCTCGGTGAATCTTGCGCGACATGTCGTGCGCGCCACCGATGGAAGCAACAGCTTCGATTTCGAGCAACTCGCCTCGACCGTGCGCACCGCCGTACGTCAGCTCAACCGGGTGATCGACCTCAACTTCTATCCGATCGACACCGCCCGCACGGCGAACATGAAATGGCGCCCGGTCGGTCTTGGCGTGATGGGCTTGCAGGATGTGTTCTTCAAGTTGCGGCTGCCGTTCGACTCGGCCGAAGCGCTGACGTTGTCCACTCGCATCTCCGAAGAGATCTATTTCCATGCGTTGGGCATGTCGACCGAACTGGCCGAAAAGGATGGCGCGCATCCGGGCTTTGCCGAGAGCCGCGCAGCGAACGGCGAACTGCAGTTCGACTACTGGCCGAACGCCACGCCGCATGATGGCGCACGCTGGGACGCCCTGCGCGAGCGCATCAAACAGCACGGCCTGCGCAACTCGCTGCTGATCGCGATCGCGCCAACCGCGACGATTGCCTCGATCGCCGGCTGCTACGAGTGCATCGAGCCGCAGGTAAGCAACCTGTTCAAGCGCGAGACGCTGTCCGGCGATTTCCTGCAGGTGAATCGTTATCTCGCCGATGAGCTGAAGGCGCTCGGCCTGTGGACGTCCGACATACGCGACGCGATCAAGCTCGCCGAAGGTTCGATTCAGGGCATCGCGGCGATTCCGGAACGCCTGCGTGCGATCTACCGCACGGTGTGGGAACTGCCGCAGAAGGCACTGATCGAACTCGGTGCCGCACGTGGCGCCTATATCGACCAGAGCCAGTCGCTGAACCTGTTCATGGAAAACCCGAACATCGGTCAATTGAGTTCGATGTACATGTACGCGTGGAAGGCCGGCATCAAGACGACCTATTACTTGCGCTCACGCCCAGCGACGAAGATCACCAAAACCACGGTGACGGCGGAGCGGACCGTGCTCGTGGTGGATCAGGCACAGGCCAATGCCGCCGTGTTCTGTTCGCTCGAAAACCCCGAGTACTGC
>JBAPPP010000096.1:0-15797 GCA_049280175.1 Rhodanobacter sp. | reverse complement strand
TCTGGGCATCGACGACGCGCATGGCCGCCAGTCGCCCGCCGACAAGCTGCAGCGATTGCAGGCGGCACGCCAGCGTGGCCATGTCACGTTGGCCGTCGGTGACGGCAGCAACGATGCGCCGGTACTGGCGGGTGCCGATGTCTCCGCCGCGCTGGGTAGCGGCACCGAACTGGCACAGGCGCATGCCGACCTGCTGTTGCTGGATGGACGTCTGGATGGCCTCGTGCAGGCCCGTTCTGTCGCCCGTCAGGTAGCGCAGGTGGTCGCCCAGAGCCGGCGCTGGTCACTCGTCTACAACTTGTGTGCCGTGCCGTTCGCTGCGTTCGGCTTCGTGCCGCCGTGGCTCGCCGCCATCGGGATGTCGCTGAGCTCGCTGGCGGTCGTGCTCAACGC
Source organism: Rhodanobacter sp. (assembly GCA_049280175.1). GTDB lineage: Bacteria > Pseudomonadota > Gammaproteobacteria > Xanthomonadales > Rhodanobacteraceae > Rhodanobacter. The sequence continues at coordinate 15,404 of JBAPPP010000096.1, read as the reverse complement.
AATGCGTGTGGGCCGCGCAGGCGCCGACGCGTCGCTGGCCATGCGGGCATGAATATCCTGCTGATCTTGATCCCGCTGACCCTCCTTGGCCTGCTGGTTGCGGTAGCAATGTTTTTCTGGGCGGTCAACCACCAACAGTTCGACGATCTGGACAACCCGGGCGTCGTGCCGCTGCTGGAAGATTCCGATCACGGCTGGTCGCCAGACGATCCGGCAAACCCAAATACCATCAACGATCCGATAATCCATGACCCGACGTAACGAGCTACTCGACGAATCCTCCATCGCGTTCCTGATCGACCGCTTCTACGAAAAGGTCCGCCTGGATCCATTGCTCGGCCCGGTGTTCAATGCAGCCGTCCACGATTGGGACGAACACAAGCTGCTGCTCACTTCGTTCTGGGCGTCTGTGGCGTTGCGCGCGGGTAGCTATCGCGGCAACCCGATGGTAGCCCATCGGCCACATCCGATTCGTGCCGAACATTTCAGTCACTGGCTGGCGCTATGGCAGGAAACCACTCATGAAGTGCTGAACGCGGAGTCCGCCGCACGTCTGTGCGACTACGCCGAGCGAATCGGCCGCGGCCTGCGGCTGGGATTGGGACTGCACGAGCATCCACAAGCCCGGTTCTTCGGTGTCCCCATCGTCGGCATTACGCGCTGAGGCGGCTTCAGACGCTGGAAAACTCTTCCCGCAGCAAGCCGTACCACACCGTGTCGGACCACACGTCATCGACTTTCCAGCGATGGCGCAACAAGCCCTCCTGCTTGAAGCCAAGGCGCTCTGCCAGACGTCTGGACGGCTGATTGGCGGGATCGATATCGGCCTCGATGCGCTCGAGACCCCATACAGAAAATGCGTGGCCCAAGCCCAGTCTTGCCGCCTCCAGCGCAAAGCCATTGCCCCAGCAAGCCGACTGCAGGGCATAGCCGAACATGCCACGCGCGTGCTCGGGAACGATCTGGAACAGGCTCAGGCTACCGATCAACGCGTCGTCTTCCCGCCGGGCGATCGCCCACGGAATGTCGCCATCACGTTCGGCCTGCAGCATGCGGGCAAGATGGCCGGTCGATTCGGATCGATCGGTCCACGCCGTGCGACTCCAGTAGCGCATCACCTGAGGGTCGCTGTGCAGCACGAACAACGGTTCCGCATCGTCTTCGCGCAGTGGGCGCAGACGGATGCGTGAACCTTCCAACGTCGGTACAGACATGCTCGTCCTTGCAGCATCTTTAGCCGGCCAGGACGCGTTGCGTCCTGGCCGTGCCAACTACTTCAGCACCGCCAGCGCGGCGTCGTAATTCGGCTCATGTGCGATTTCATCCACCAATTCGGCGTAAATCACCTTGTCGTGCTCGTCCAGCACCAGTACCGCGCGCGCTGCCAGACCAGCCAGCGGTCCGCTTGCAATCGCCACGCCGTAATCGTTGAGGAACTGGTGTCCACGCATCGTTGAAAGATTGCTCACCTTATCCAGACCCTCGGCACCGCAGAAGCGAGCCTGTGCAAACGGCAGGTCCGCCGAGATGCACAGCACCACGGTGTTGTCGAGTTGGCTGCTCAACTCATTGAAGCGACGCACCGAGGTGGCGCATACACTGGTATCCACGCTGGGAAAAATATTCAGTACCTTGCGCTTGCCGGAGTAACTGGACAGCGCAACATCGGACAGATCGCCGCCAACCAGAATGAAAGCAGGCGCCTTGCTACCCACGGCGGGAAATTGGCCGTCAATGCGAATCGGCTGACCCTTGAACGTGACATCGGACATGTTGCACCTCATCGGGAAATGGAGGCCTGCAAGTAGAGCATGATCCTGTGCGCGATGACGAGGGCGCTGAATCAGATTGTTTCCCGGCGGCGCCCCGCTGGCGGCTGGAAAGCCCTATGCCATATGCGATAATAAGGCATGAAGCCGGCCAGCCCTCCGCATTCCATGACGCCTCCCAAAGACGCGTTTCGACGCTTTCAGGAAGAACTTGCCGCGCTCGACAGCAAGCTTGAGCAGCAGTCATCCAAGATACCTGGCAGCACGAAGTTCGACCATGCAAAGGCGGAATTCCTGGCGCTGCGCAAACGCTACGAGCTGAGCATCGCGGATGTGATTGCCTTCTTTCCCGAGGAGGAAGGCATCGCCTACCTGCAACAGCTCATTTCCGCGAGTGAAGCGAAGCCACCGCGAGCGAAGAAGCGCTGACGTTTAGTGCTCCGCCATCTCCGTGCTGTTAACGGAAGCAATGCGCGCGTTACCAAAGTCTTGAGTAGGACAGAGCCGCGAACGCCGCGACTCTGCCATCACGGGCCTCAGTGCTTGTGCTGCTCGATCTGCTGCTCGATCGAGCCGAAGATCGAGGCGCCGGCATGGTCGATGATGTCGATGCGCAGGCTGTCGCCGAACTTCAGGAATGGTGTGCTCGGCTTGCCGTCGCGCAGGGTTTCCACCGTGCGCTGCTCGGCCAGGCACGACGCCCCATTGTCGGTGTCCTCGTTCGCGATGGTGCCGGAGCCGACAATGGTGCCCGCGGTCAGCGGCCGCGTCTTGGCCACATGCGCCACCAGCTCGGCGAAGCTGAACTGCATGTCGACACCGCACTCGGCCTCGCCGAACCACGCACCGTTCAACCAGGTGCGCATCGGCAGATGCAGCTTGTCGTCGTGCCACGCTTCGCCGAGTTCGTCCGGCGTCACCAGCACCGGCGACAGCGCCGAGCGTGGCTTGGACTGCAGGAAACCGAAACCCTTGGCCAGCTCGCCGGGAATCAGCCCACGCAGGCTCACGTCATTGATCAAGCCGATCAGCTGGATGTATGCGGATGCCTGCGCGGGCGTCACCGCCATCGGCACGTCGTCGGTGACAACGATGACTTCGGCTTCCAGATCGATGCCGAAGTACTCGCTGGATACCATCACCGGATCGCGCGGCCCAAGGAAGCCGGCACTGGTGGCCTGATACATCAGCGGATCCGTATAGAACGACTTCGGCACCTCGGCACCACGCGCGCGACGTACGCGCTCGACGTGGGGCAGATAGGCCGAACCATCGACGAACTCGTACGCGCGCGGCAGCGGCGCGGCGAGCGCGCTCATATCCAGCGCGAACGCACCACTGGCTGTGCCCGCGTTCAACTCTTCGGACAATGCGTTCAACCGCGGCGCGCTGTTCGACCAGTCGTCGAGCGCAGCCTGCAATGTCGGTGCGATGCCGCTGGCTTTCACCGCCTTCGCCAGATCGCGACTGACCACGACCAACGTGCCGTCGCGGCCACCTTCTTTAAGACTTCCCAGCTTCATGCATTTCTCCAGACCAAACGGTGTAGCGGCTTATGCCTGCGATGGATCGAAATGTTTGGCGATACCCTGCCAGCATTCGTAATAGTTGCCCTGCAGTTGCGGCGAGGCCAGCGCCTGCCGGGTTGGGCAGATCACTTTGCGCGTCTCGAACATGAAGGCCATGGTGCCGCCGATAACGTCCGGCTTGGACAGGTCGGCATTCGACGCCTTTTCGAACGTGGCCGCATCCGGCCCGTGACCACTCATGCAGTTGTGCAGCGAGGCACCGCCGGGCAGGAAGCCTTCGGCCTTCGCGTCGTACACGCCGGTGATCAGCCCCATGAACTCGCTGGCCACGTTGCGGTGGAACCACGGTGGCCGGAACGTATGTTGCGCAACCAGCCAGCGCGGCGGGAAGATCGCGAAATCGATATTCGCGGTGCCGGCCGTATCGCTGGGCGACGTGAGCACAGTGAAGATCGACGGATCGGGATGATCGAAGCTGATCGAGCCGATCGTATTGAATCGGCGCAGATCGTATTTGTAAGGCGCGTAGTTGCCGTGCCATGCGACCACGTCCAGCGGCGAATGATCGATCTTCGCCGACCACAACTCGCCCTGGAACTTCGTGATCAACTCGAACGCGCCATCGACATCTTCGTACGCCGCGTGCGGCGTGAGGAAATCGCGCGAATTCGCCAGGCAGTTGGAGCCGATCGGACCAAGGTCCGGCAGACGCAGCAACGCGCCGAAGTTTTCGCAGACATACCCACGCGCTTCCGCATCCATCAGCTCCACGCGGAATCGCACGCCGCGCGGAATCACCGCGATCTCCTGCGGCTCGACGTCGAGCACACCCAGCTCGGTAGCCAGCCTCAACGTGCCCAGCTGCGGCACGATCAGCAGCTCGCCATCGGCATCGTAGAAGTAGCGCCCCTGCATCGAGCGATTGGCCGCATACAGATGAATGCCGACACCTGCCTGCTCGCCCGCACCACCGTTGCCGGCCAGCGTCAGCAGACCATCGACGAAGTCGGTCGGTGTGCTAGCCAGCGGCAGCGGATCCCAGCGCAGCTGGTTCGGCGTGGGCGGCACTTCGTCGAAGCGGTTGTGGAAGGTGGCGTGCGCCAACGGCTGGAAAGGTGAGTGGACCGCTGCGGGCCGGATGCGATACAGCCAGCTGCGCCGGTTGGTGTGGCGCGGCGCGGTAAATGCGGTGCCGGATAGCTGCTCGGCATACAGCCCATGTGCTACCCGCTGCGGCGAGTTCTGCCCCCGCGGCAGCGCGCCTGGGATCGCCTCGCTGGCGAATTCGTTGCCAAAGCCGGATTGGTAACCACGGGACTGCTTTGCATTCATCGCTCTTCGCCTTCGAGCCCCTCTCCCATTGGGAGAGGGGTTGGGGTGACGGTTCGGTTTCCAGCGGCGCTCAAGATCGCCTCGAGCACAGCATCCATCTGTTGCAGTACTTCGTTGTCCCAATATCGCAGAACTTTCAAGCCCTGTGACTCAAGAAAACGAGTGCGAACACAGTCGACTTCATCGTTGTGCTGCGAGCCGTCCAGTTCCACCACAAGCCTCTTTGCATCACAGTAAAAATCCAGAATATACGGCGGGATCGGGTGCTGGCGGCGAAACTTCAAACCATTCAATTGCCCGGCTCGTAGCCGGTGCCACAGCTTCTGTTCGGCATCCGTTCCACCCTGGCGCAACTCACGCGCATGATCGCGTGTTCGCGTAGGCAACGGTGGATTGATGCGTCCTGGCATGACCGTACCCTCACCCCAACCCCTCTCCCGCGGGGAGAGGGGCTTTACATCACCAACCCCACTTCCATGGGGGCTTTAAGTCACAAGAAACCGCGCTTCATCTGATCACGCTCGATCGACTCGAACAACGCCTGGAAGTTACCCTCGCCGAAACCTTCATTGCCCTTGCGCTGGATGATCTCGAAGAAGATCGGGCCGATCGCGTTCTGGGTGAAGATCTGCAGCAGCTTGCGCTGTTTGGTCTCCAGGTCGGCGTCGATCAGGATCTTGTTCCTGGCCAGCCGCGGCACGTCTTCGCCATGGTTAGGCACGCGCTCGTCGATAACCTCGAAATACGCGTCTGGCGTATCGAGGAAAGCCACGCCGGCGTCGCGCATTTTTTCCACCGTGCTGTAGATATCGTCGGTAAAGCAGGCGATGTGCTGGATGCCTTCGCCGTGATACGCGTCGAGGTATTCGTTGATCTGCGACTTCGGATCGTTCGACTCGTTGAGCGGAATGCGCACGACGCCGTCCGGCGCCGTCATCGCTTTCGATACCAGGCCGGTTTTGGCACCCTTGATGTCGAAGTAGCGGATCTCGCGGAAGTTGAACAGCCGCTCGTAGTAGTCCGACCACTTCTGCATGTTGCCGAAGTAGAGGTTGTGCGTGAGATGATCAATGAAGGTGAGACCGAAGCCGCTCGGGTTCTGATCGGCGCCCGGGATCGGCGCGTAGTCGGCGTCGTAGATGCTGCCAGCGCTGCCGTAGCGATCGATCAGGTACAGCATGCAGTCGCCAATGCCCTTGACCACGGGCGCGTCCACCGCCTTGCTCGCGGGCTTGTGATCGACCGCTTCACCGCCGTTGCCAAGTACGGTGGCAAGCACTTCGGCGGACGGCTTGCTGAAGCGGATCGCGAAACCGCAGGCGCTGGGGCCATGCGCCTTGGCGAAATCGGCGGCGAAGGAATCGGGATCTTCATTGACCAGGAAGTTCACGCCGTTCTGGCGGTATACGGTGATCGGCCGCGCCTTGTGCTTGAGCACCGCGGTGAAGCCCATGCGCTTGAACATATCGTGCAACTCGTCGGCGCGCCCCGCCGGTGCGGCGAACTCGACGAATTCGAAACCGTCGATACCCATCGGGTTCTCGAACGTGGTGACCTGCATGCCAAGATTCGGCTGGGCGTTCATGGCGCTCTCCTGCGTTGTCGCTAAGCTGGTGTCACGGGGAAGTCCGCACAAGAATGAGCGGACGGTTGCGAAGGATTCGCTAAGGCCTCCGTTATAGTTACATATGAAACCATTTGCAAGGAACAACGTCAAAGTGCCGACTCCCCGCAAACCCGCCCCCGCCACGGCCGAGCACGCCCCGCTGCAGTTGGAGCGTTTCCTGCCGTACCGGCTATCGATCCTGTCCAACACGATCAGCCAGGCGATTGCCGACGATTATCAACGCCGCTATGACATCTCGGTGACCGAGTGGCGCGTGATGGCCGTACTGGCGCGTTTCGATGGCCTGTCTGCACGCGAGGTGGCCGAGCGCACCGCGATGGACAAAGTCGCGGTAAGTCGCGCCCTGGCACGGCTGGTCGAAGCCGGGCGGGTCAGTCGCGTAACCCATGACGACGACAAGCGCCGATCGGTGCTCGGCCTTACCGAAGCCGGCTGGACCATGCACGACGAAGTTGCACCGATGGCCCGCGCCCGCGAACGCGAGGTGCTGGCCAAACTGGACGCGGAAGAGCGTGCATGGCTGAACCGCATCCTCGACAAGCTGCAGCCCGTCGAACGTTAAACCGACGTCAGTCCTGGCACGACATCAGCCGGATTTCAATGCAATGTCATAACGCCGCCTACTAGTCGTACCTTTCCCTCATCAGACAGGAACCCACAGGCAGGAACCCGGCCATGACCGACAGCGCAATACACAGCCACGACCACGATCATCACCATGATCACGGCCATGCTGTGGCTGGCGATGCGGACAAGCGCTACCTGACCATGGCGTTGCTGTTGCTGGTCGGTTTCATGGCGGTGGAGGTCATCGTCGGCACGCTTGCCTCGTCGCTGGCGCTGATTTCCGATGCCGGCCACATGCTCGCTGATGCCGGCGCGATCGCCCTGGCCTTGCTGGCGATGCGGCTGGCGAAGCGCCCCGCCAGCGGCAGCTACACCTTCGGCTTCAAACGCGCGGAGATTCTGAGCGCGCTGGCCAATGGCCTGACCTTGTTGCTGCTGTCGGTATGGTTCGTGGTCGAAGCGATCAAGCGCCTGATCACTCCGCCGCAGGTCGAAGGCATGCTGGTGACGATCACTGCCGTGGTCGGCATCGCCGTCAACCTGGTCGCGGTATGGGTGATGAGCAAGGCCAACCGGCAGAGCCTCAACGTGGAAGGCAGCTTTCAGCACATCCTCACCGACCTGTACGCCTTTATCGCCACCGCCGTCGCTGGCGGCATCATCTGGTGGACCGGCTGGAATCGCCTCGACGCGATCGCCGCGCTGCTGGTGGCAGCACTGATGCTCAAGGCCGGTTATGGACTGGTGCGCGATGCCGGCCGCGTATTCCTCGAAGCAGCGCCGCGTGGGCTGGACCCCGGCGCGATTGGCGCGGCCATGCTGGAGATCTCGGCGGTGCAGCGGGTGGAGGATCTGCACGTGTGGGAAGTGACTTCGGGGATGCCCGCGCTATCGGCCCACTTGTTCGTGAATCTCGAAGCCGACTGTCATGCGACCCGCCGCCAGGTGGAAGCCTTGCTCCACGACCGCTATGCCATCGTGCATTCGACCCTGCAAACCGATCACGCACTGCCCAGTGGCAGCGGCGATACCAGGCGTTGCGTATTCGCGGCAAACTGAGGTTCCGATCAGACGCTTTAGCGAGGGCGGGCGCATCGCCCTCGGGGAATTCATGCGGAAACCCGAGCAGGTCCCTTGCCTGGCGCTTTGTGTCATGATTTCCGAGCTGGCATGAGTGGCGCGTCTGAATGACGTCACCGAAGTTCCAACAGCCTTGAACACCGTCGGGGCCGGGTCCGTGGACCTGCGCTGATGCAAGGGGGCGAACGTGCTGCTGCGGATCAACCTGATACTGCTTGTCGCCTTCGCGCTCGGCATGGCCGCGATCTCCCTGCTCGTGACATCGACGCTGCAGGAAAACGCGACGCGCGAAGTGCTTGCCCAGGCCGGTTTGATGATGGACAGCGCGGCGGCGATCCGCTCCTACACCGAGACCGAGATCGGGCCGTTGCTCGACGACAAGATGGTCACGGCGTTCCGCCCACAGAGCGTGCCGTTCTATGCCGCGACGCAGAACTTCCTCACGCTGCACAAGGAGCACCCCGACTACTCCTACAAGGAAGCCACGCTCAACCCGACCAATCCACGCGACCGCGCAGCGGATTGGGAGGCGGACATCGTGCAGCGCTTCCGCAACGACAGCGGCACCAGGCAAGTGAGCGGAACGCGCGACACCCCGATGGGCAGCACCCTTTACCTGGCACGCCCGATCCGCGTCGATGCGGGCTGCCTGGAATGTCACAGCCTGCCTTCGGCGGCGCCGGCAACGATGCTCGCGCGCTATGGCCGCGACAATGGATTTGGCTGGCAGCCGAACGAAATCGTCGGTGCGCAAATCGTCTCGGTGCCGTTCGCCAGTGCCGAGGCTAGCGCCGGGCGCGTCCGCCGCGACGTGCTCACCGCCATCGCCGCCATGCTCGTCAGCGTACTGCTGGTCGTCAACGCCTCGCTCTATGTGCTGGTCATCCGCCCGGTGCGCCGGATCGCGCGGATCGCCGACCAGGTGAGCCTCGGCGATACCGCCGCCGCGGAATTCCCCCGTGGCGGGGGGCCTGAGGTGGCAGCGTTGTCGGCTGCCTTCAACCGCATGCGCAAAAGCCTGGACAAGGCGTTGCAGATGCTGGGCGGCTGAGCCATGCCACACGACCTGTTCGTCAGCTATTCACAGCCGGATCGGGAAGCGGCGTTCGCTCTCGTGCAGCGCCTGGAGGCGCGCGGTATCAGCGTGTGGATCGCGCCGCGCGACGTCTCCCCGGCAGCCGACTGGGCCGCCGAAATCATCGACGCGATTTCCAGTGCACGGCTGATGGTTCTGGTTTTTTCCGGCAGCAGCAATGACTCGAGCCAGGTGCGGCGCGAGGTGGAGCGGGCCGTGCACAAGCAGTTGCCGATCCTTCCGTTCCGGATCGAGGATGTCCTGCCATCAAAGAGCTTGGAGTACTTCCTCAGCACACAGCACTGGATGGATGCGTTTCCGCTACCACTCGAACCGCACATCGATCGGCTATGCGATCACCTCGATACAGCCCTCGGCAGGTACGCCGCCCAAGACGTCTCCACCGAACGCCGGCCATCGCGGGCCGCCGAGCCAGCCAATGTCACTCATCCGGGCAGCGTTGATGCGGCGCACCTGCGCCTGCTGGAGGTAGAACTCGCCAGGCGCATCGGGCCTGTGGCCAAACACCTGGTGCATCGGGCCGCACAGGGCGGCGGCGACCTGGATGCCCTTGCGCGGCGCCTCGCCGCGGAAATTGACGGCGAGCCGGAACGACGGATCTTCCTTGAAGCCTGCTGGCGGATCGGCAAGAATAAATAGCAGGCGGGGGCGATCGTGTTCGCCCTGCCTTGTGCACCGATCAGCGCACGCCGTGCATCAGCTTGTTGATCAGCGGCGAGATCAACAACAACAGTACGCCCGCCCCGGTCAGCAGCCAGAAGCTGAAAGTGAAACCCGAGAGCGCCGAAGCCGCGGTCATGCCGTTTTCGCCGCTGATATGGCCGGCCAGCAAACCGGACAAGTTGCCACCTACCGCCAGCGACAGGAACCAGCCGCCCATCGCCAGGCCGACCAGCCGCGGCGGCGCCAGCTTCGTCACCATGGAAAGCCCGATCGGCGACAGGCACAACTCGCCTACCGTCTGCAGCACGTAACACAGCGTCAATGGCCAGAAAGGAATCAGTCCGTTGCCGTCGATCAAGCGTGCAAGCGCATAGACGAGTACGGCGAACCCCAGCCCGTTGAAGATCAAAGACAGACCGAACTTGCGCGGGATCGAAGGTTCCTTGTGGCGCTTCGCAAGGAAAGCCCAGATCAGGGTCACGATCGGTGCCAGCGCGATGATCGCCAATGGACTCACTGACTGAAACCAGCCAACCGGGAATACCCAGCCACCAAACATCTTTCGGTCGACCAGATTTTCCGCCAGGAAATTGAACGACGTGCCCAGCTGAAAATAGAACATCCAGAACAGCACGCTGAAAGCGAAGATGATCAGCATCGCCAGCACCCGATCCAGCTGCACGCGATCATGTCGGATAGCTTCGACAATCAGCATGACAGCGACAACGACGAACAACGGCCCGAGCACAAATTGCAGACCGTTCGCGCCGACGTAGGCCAGCAGCAAATACACCAGCGGCACCGTGACGGCGACGCCGAGCATCACCCACACCACGCGCATCCGGCTGGCCGCCTCGGGCGCAGGTCGCCCGACGCCGCGCAGGCCGCGTCGACCGAACCAGAACCAGAACAGACTCAGCAGCATGCCGACGCCTGCAGCGCCAAAGACCAGTTTGTAGTTCTGCTGCAAGGGGGTGTCGGTGAAATAGCTCGCCAGCCAACCGGTCAGCAGGGGTGCCAGCAGCGCGCCACCATTGATACCCATGTAAAAAAGGGTGAAACCGCGATCGCGACGGTCATCGTTGGTGCCGTATAGCTGACCGACCATCGAAGAAATATTCGGTTTGAACAGACCATTGCCGACAATCACCATCGCCAGCCCAAACAGGAAAATGTCCCGACTCGGCAACATCACGGCGAACAGACCCAGGGCCATCACCAAGGCACCGATCAGGATCGATCGCTGGTAGCCGATGATCTTGTCCGCCACATAGCCGCCAAAAATGCTGGAGGCATAGATAAGCGCCGTATAGGATCCAAAGATCTGCGCGGCCCACGCCTGCCCCGCCGGATCGCCGTTGTAGAAATGCGCAACGATGTACAAGGCCAGCGCCCAGCTCACGCTGTAGAACGCGAAGCGCTCCCAGAACTCCGTCATGAACAACATCCACAGTGGACGTGGATGGCCGAGCATCTGCGGATAGTCGGGCGCGATGCTCGTCTCGATAGCCTGGCTCATGGGTTCCCCTGATAACCCCGGGGCGGCACATCGCATGCGCACCGGAGTTGAGATTCGTGATGTGTGATTGGAGTCGAAAGGTGTAACCGCTGGCTGCGCGCGACGTCAAATGCAGCGCAGCATGAAGTCAGCTGCCGAGGACGGTTCGCACGTCCAGCAGTTCGGGGAAGAACTCCAGCTCGAGCGCTTTTTTCAAGAAGCTGACGCCGGATGAACCACCGGTGCCACGACGATGACCAATAATGCGTTCCACCGTTTTCATATGGCGGAAACGCCACAGCTGGAAACTCCCCTCCACGTCCACCAGCTGTTCGCACAGATGATATTCCGGCCAGAATTCCGCGCGGCCCTCATAGATGCGTTTGAGTACCGGCAGCAACGCCTCGTTGCGCCGGTAGGGCTGCGCCCAGTCGCGCTCGAGCAGTTCCGAGGGCACGGCATGACCGCGGCGTGCCAGATAACGCAGGAATTCGTCGTACAGGCTCGGCGCTTCCAGCACCGCACGCAGCTCGGCCTGTGCAGCCGGATCGTGTGCGAACACCTTCAGCATCGCCTCGTTCTTGTTGCCCAGCAGAAACTCGATCTGCCGATATTGCAGCGACTGGAATCCAGACGACGGCCCCAGCACGTGGCGAAACTCCAGATACTCCGACGGGGTCAACGTCTCCAGCACCGCCCATTGCTCGAACAGTTGCCGCTGCACGTGCTTTACCCGGGCCAGGATCTTCAGGCAGCCGTCGACGTTGTCCACCTGCAGATGGGCGACCGCCGCCCTCAGCTCGTGGATCAGCAGCTTCATCCACAGTTCGGCCACATGATGTTGCACGATGAACAACATCTCATCGTGATGCGGCGGTTGGCTCAGCGGCTGTTGTGCCGACAGCAGGATGTCCAGATGCAGATAGCCGCCATACGTCATATGACCATCAAGATCAGTCTGGATACCCGCCTCAAGCTCACGCCGATTCTCACTCATGGATTCCGCACGCCTGCAAAAGACGGCATGGTAGCGCGTAGGTTGGGGTGCAAACCCCACCTTCCCCGCATTAAAGCGTTGGGGTTCACTGACGCTCACCCAACCTACGCGGAGCCGACGGAGCTCCCTCCCCTGCTTGCCCGGCGTTTGGGGAGGGTCGCTTTTCCTGAACACCCGCCCTCCCACCTCCAACACCACAAACCGCCGCAAACCCTTCTGGCTGCTGGAAAGTGGCCCTTCCGTACGCCCACGCATGCTGCGCTGTACCTTGCACCGCAACATGTCCGCCTGTTATCAAGCGCGGTCTTGTTCGGTCGTTTGCGTGCCTCCGTATTCTCCGAGGCGCGTCATCTGCCAGGTTTTTCCCTCTCTGTCCCCACCCCGGAGCGAGTCGTGACCATCGCCGCCAAGTTTGAAATTGAATACCTGCAATACCTCGATGCCGAGGGCAAGCAGGTCCGTGATGACCTGCCCGAGTTCGCGAAAGATCTCGATCACATGGTCGAGCTGTACAAGCTGATGCTGTCGACCCGCGTATTCGATGCCAAGTCGATCGCGCTGCAGCGCACCGGCAAGCTCGGCACTTATGCCAGCTGCCTCGGTCACGAAGCGGCGCACGTCGGCATCGGCAGTGCGATGCGGCCGGAAGACGTCTATGCACCGAGCTACCGCGAATACGGCGCCCAGCTCTATCGCGGCGTGCAGCCGCGCGAGGTGTACATGTACTGGGGCGGCGACGAGCGCGGCAACGACTACCAGAAAGAACCCGCGCGCCACGATTTCGCCTGGTCGGTGCCGATCGCCACGCAGTGCCTGCACGCGGCTGGTGCCGCGCTCGCGTTCAAGATCCGCAAGGAACCACGCGTGGCGGTATGCACGATCGGTGACGGCGGTTCATCCAAGGGTGACTTCTACGGCGCGATCAACATCGCCGGCGCGCAGAACCTGCCGCTGGTGGCGGTGATCGTCAACAACCAGTGGGCGATTTCGGTGCCGCGCAAGATCCAGACTGGCGCGCCGACGCTGGCACAGAAAGGCATCGCTGCCGGCTTGTTTTCGATCCAGGTGGACGGCAACGACATCATCGCCGTGCGCAAGGCGATGGAAGACGCGCTGGAGCGCGCACGCACCGGCAAGGGCGGCAGCGTGATCGAGGCGGTGACTTATCGCCTGGGCGATCACACCACCGCCGACGATGCCCGCCGCTACCGTGGCGAGCAGGAAGTGAAGGACGGCTGGGAACGCGAGCCGATGAAGCGCCTGCGCAACTGGCTGGTCGGCAAGGGCGTGTGGGATGACGCGAAAGAAGAGGCCTGGAAGGCCGAGTGTGACGAGTGGATGGACAACGAGGTGAATGCCTACCTCGAAACCAAGACGCAGCCCGTCACGGCGATGTTCGACTACATCTTCGCCGAAGTCCCTGCCGATCTCGCCAAACAGCGCGACTACGTCCTCTCGCTCGAAAACAAGGGTCATTGAGTCATGGCACAAATCACTCTCATTGAAGCGGTCACCCAGGCGCTCGCCTATGAAATGGCCCGCGACGAAAGCGTCGTGGTGCTGGGCGAGGACGTGGGCGTTAACGGCGGCGTGTTCCGCGCCACCCAGGGCCTGCAGGAAAAATTCGGCGAGCTGCGCGTGCTGGACACGCCGCTGGACGAAACCACCATCGCCGGCGTCACCGTCGGCATGGCCGCGATGGGCATGAAGCCGATCGCCGAGGCGCAATTCGAAGGCTTCATCTACCCGATGATGGAGCAGATCGCCTGCCACGCCGCGCGCATGCGCAACCGCACCCGCGGTCGTATCACGGTGCCGGCAGTGTTCCGCGCGCCGTGGGGCGGCGGCATCCGTGCGCCAGAGCATCACTCCGAAGCGAACGAGCACTTGTTCACCAACATCCCGGGCCTGCGCGTGGTGATGCCGTCATCGCCGGCGCGTGCCTACGGGCTGCTGCTGGCCGCGATACGCGATCCGGATCCGGTGATGTTCTTCGAGCCGAAGCGCATCTACCGCCAATACAAGGAAGAGGTGCCGGACGACGGCGAAGCCTTGCCGCTGGACGTGTGCTTCGTGCTGCGCGATGGCACCGACGTGACCCTGGTGACCTGGGGCGCACAGGTGAAGGAGGCGCTGGAGGCCGCCGACGAACTGGCCCAGCAGGGCATCAGCGCCGAAGTGATCGACGTCGCCACGCTGACTCCGCTGGACTTCGACACCATCGCCGAATCGGTGCAGAAGACCGGCCGCTGCGTGATCGTGCACGAAGCGCCGAAGACCGCGGGTTTCGGTGCCGAGATCGCAGCACGCCTGTCCGAGGAATGCATGTACGACCTGCTCGCGCCGGTCGAACGCGTTACCGGCTTCGACACGCACATCCCGCTGTTCCGCCTGGAAATGAAATACCTGCCCAGCGTGGAACGCGTCGTTGACGCGGCGAAGCGTACGCTGGCCGCCAGCTAAAGCCCTTTGCTCCTCCCCCTGCTTGCAGGAGGAGGCTGGGAGGGGGTAAAGCTCTTGATCTGAAACTCCAGGCAAAGAGCACCCCACCCAACCCTCCCCTGCATGCAGGGGAGGGAGCCCAAATCAAACGAAGCTCTCAAACACACTCTGGATTCCGCTCATGGCTGATATCAAGACTTTCTACCTGCCCGACCTCGGCGAAGGCCTGCCCGACGCCACCGTGGTCGAGTGGCACGTCAAGGTGGGCGACAGCATCAAGCTGGACGCTCCGCTGTGCTCGATGGAAACCGCCAAGGCAGTCGTTGACGTGCCCTCGCCGTACACCGGCAAGGTCGTCAAGCTGCACGGCGCCGCGGGCGACATCATCGAAACCGGTGCCGCACTGGCCGACTTCGAGCCCGATCCGAACGCGAAGCAGCGCGCCGAGGCCGAGTCCACTGGCCATCACCACGGCCCGAAGAAAAGCGTCGGCAGCCCGGCGCCGGATGACAGCCACAAGGTGGTCGCTTCCGACGACGGCGGCGAGATCGAGAGCAATGGCAAGAACGCCGATCGCGCAGACGAAGGCACCGTGGTCGGCGCGATGGTCAGCGGCAGTCACGTACACGTCGAGCAGGCTGCCAGCATCGGTGGCGTGAAGGCGGTACCGGCGGTGCGTGCGCTGGCGAAAAAACTCAAGGTCGATCTGGCCCAGGTGCGCCCCAGCGGCGCCGATGGCGTGGTGACCCTGAAAGACGTCAAGGACGCCGCCGCGAACGGTTCGGCCGCACTCGGCGCCGCGCC